>JADGCO010000125.1 GCA_015228935.1 Magnetococcales bacterium
TTCCTCCTGGACCTCCATCCCAGTTTTTCATTCGTTTTTTTTGAAATTAACAAGTCATTAGACAGCCTCTCAGGCCACCAGGGCACCCCGACAGGAAGAACCACTGCCCGCCGTGCAGCCAAAACAATGCTCCCCGGTGGCTATCAGACGTTCAGCCAGGCGGCGCGGGTCGGAATGCGTCACATGCTTGTCCACAGCAGCCAATCCCAACCCCAAGGCCAGATTGAAGTCACAATCATACAAGGTGCCATCCCAACCGATACTGATCTGGTTGCGACACATGACCTCCTCCAACGTGCCGGGATTGAATGCCGCACGCAAGAGGTTCCAATAATCCGCCTCCCGGTTTTGCCGCCGCAAATCCGCCCGAAAACGCCCAATCGGCATGTTGGCAATCGTCAATAAATTCGTGAACACCACACCATAACGAATTTGCAGCTCCCGCCGATAATCCGCTTCCAGACGACATTGATCCGGCGGCAACGACGGTCCCCCCGGATTGTAGACCAGATCCAGAGGCAACCCTGGATCCACTCCATAACCCAGTCCATTCAGTATGCGTAACGCAGCCAGGGAACGGGCATGCGTCCCTGTCCCCCGCTGAAGATCGACGTTCTGCTCCAGATAACAAGGCATGGATCCCACCAGCCGGACCCTCTGCTCACTGAAAAAAACCGCCAGACCGGCCACCGAGGGTTCGGTATGCACGGTCAGATTGGTCCGTACCTGAACAGCCACCTGTTTCCGGCGCAGTTCCGTCACAAACCGGCGAATTTCCGGATGCAACTCGGGAGCGCCACCCGTCAAATCCACCAGCCGACAGCCCGACCGCTCCACCAGATCCAGAATTTCCGTCATGGTCTGCCAGGTCATGCTCTCCTGTCGGTGCGGCCCTGCCGCCACATGACAATGCCGACACGCCATGTTGCAGCGCAAGCCAAGGTTGACCTGAATCGTCTGCAAGCCACGTGCATGGAGGACACCAGCACCGGTATGGCGGGCCACACTGCGCAAAAAATCGTTCACGGTCGAACCTCCCCAGGCACTGTTGATGAATGACCCGCCACCATAACATTGCCAAATCCCATGGATCCATGGGCAACATGCAAACCGGCAGCGGCTCTTGACAGGGCAGATGCAATCGTCGAAAACAGTTCTAATCCATGAAACGGGCATTGAAAACTTTCGAACCTTCCGAATTGGGTACGCCGCAAGAGAGCCGGACGAAGCAGACTTTCTTGCGCCTGACCCTGGAGTCAAGATTCCCCATGCAACCCATTGACATCATCGGCGGCGGCCTGGCCGGAAGCGAAGCGGCCTGGCAGTTGGTGCGGCGGAGTATTCCGGTGCGCCTGCACGAAATGCGTCCGCAACGCTTGACCCCTGCCCATCGCAGCGACCAACTGGCCGAACTGGTCTGTTCGAATTCATTGCGTTCCGATGATCCCAGCCGCAATGCCGTGGGCCTGCTGCATCAGGAAATGCGGCTGCTGGAAAGTCTGATCATGGCTGCCGCTGACGCCAACCGGGTACCCGCCGGCAGCGCCCTGGCCGTGGACCGGGAAGCGTTCTCGTGCTGGATCACCGCCCGCCTTCTCGCCCATCCCCTGATCACCCTGGTCCGGGAAGAGGTGACAACCCTGCCCAAACAGGGCTGGTGTCTCATTGCTTCCGGTCCCCTGACCTCGGATGGCCTGGCCCACCACCTGGAACAAACCCTGGGACGTTCCCGTTTGGCTTTTTTTGATGCCATCGCCCCGATTGTGGCACTGGAATCCATCGATTTTTCGCTGGCCTGGAAACAGTCCCGCTATGGAAAAGGCGACGGCGACGATTATGTCAATTGTCCGTTGGACCGCCAGCAATATGACGATTTCGTGACCGGTTTATTGGCAGCAGACAAGGTGACACCCCGCGATTTTGATCAGACACCCTGCTTTGAAGGGTGCCTGCCCATCGAAGTCATGGCCGCCCGGGGCCGGGAAACCCTGCGCTTCGGCCCCATGAAACCCGTCGGACTGGGCAATCCACATCAAGGCGGTCGCCAACCCCATGCCGTGGTGCAGTTGCGCCAGGACAATGCCCTGGGAACCCTCTGGAACATGGTGGGATTTCAGACCCGGATGACCTGGCCGGCCCAGGAACGCCTCTTCCGGACCATCCCCGGACTGGCCCGGGCAGAATTCATGCGCCTGGGTGCCCTGCATCGCAATACATTCATCGATGCCCCCCGTCTGCTTGGAGACCATTTGCAATTGCGTTCCAGGCCCAATTGGCTTTTCGCCGGACAAATCACCGGGGTGGAAGGCTATGTCGAATCGGCGGCCATGGGTCTTCTGGCCGGAATTTTTTTGGCCAGCCTGGCAACCGGAAAAAATCCCGTCCCCCCTCCCACCACAACAGCCCATGGAGCCCTGTTGAATCACATTTCCAGCGGGGCAACCTCGGATCATTTTCAACCCATGAACATCAACTTCGGCCTCCTCCCTCCCCTGCCGGACCGCACGCCGCATCGCGAACGCAAACCAGCCCTGAGTCGGCGCGCCCTGACCGATATTTCCGTCTGGATGCAAAACCAGGCAGGAGGAGTATCCTTGACATCACTGCCGCAGACCGGTAGATAGGACTCTTTTCCGAGTTTCGCCTCTGCCCATGGACCGGGTTCGTTCGCCAAGGAAGTGAAGATCGGTCTGAAATTTGCATCCTGGGACTGCTTCATGGATTATGGATTATTGGTTCCAGAACGTCGAACCTCTGACTGGATCGGATGAGAGGAAGTATGTTTTCCAGACTCGAACAACAAAAAAGGAGATCCTTCCCATCGTCGGGAAGGAAACGAAGTATCCTGAATCGTCGCAGCGGTCGCTCTTATCTGCTGATGGCCGGGGTCCTGACACTCAGCCTCATGGCGGCCCATCGGGCGCTTGATGCCAGTACCGGATCAGAAAAAAACCATAGAATTCAAACTGCGGACCAAACCATTCCCTGGGTACCATTCCCGGCGGCTGTGCCCCGAAGAAACGCTTCCGGAGAGAGCCGAACCAAGCCGGAAACACCGGAACCCCCTGCAGGGCCTTACGTTCCGCCCTTCGCACGCCTCTCGCCAAAACCTCTCGCATCCAATTCTCCCGTCACCACTCCGGCGGAAGATGCAACCAAAACCGAAACCTCCAAAACCGAAACCTCTGATATCGCCAAAACCGCCGCCCAGGTCGCTCAGAGTGCCCTGGAAGTCTCACGACGGGTCCAGGAAGCCTTGCAGGAAGAGACCACCAAAATCGGCATCGTCGCCAAAGCAGGCGGAGAAGGTGCCAGTCCGGGTCCATTCGTGCCGCCAACACCGCAACCTCTGCCCCTGGCAACGATAGCCAAAGCAGATAAAGCCGATACGGCCACATCACCACGGCTGCCCACCCCGCCCCCCCGGAAAATTGCCGATACGGAAAAAATCCAGGGTGCGGTGGCCCCTCCGCTGCCACCCCCGCTGCCAATTACAACCACAGCCGAAGCCACAATACCTGCTGCCGGACCTGCCGCCGGAACCGCTGCCGGGACTGCATCCCGTGCCACCGTTCCCGCTCCCGGGTACGTTGCCATGGCCGAACCACCCCCATTACGCATCGCCAGCCCCGACCCGGCTGTCAAACCCCAGGAGTCCACGTCCCAGCCGCCTCAGGCTGCTGTGGAAGTAAACAATGTGGTTGCACTCCCCGCCGGAAAAAATTCCGGACCATCCCCCATCGCGGCCGCCGCCCAGGTGACCACCGCCACAGAGACTCCGCGCAGCAAAGCCAACCATACGTTGGTCTCCCAAATGCAACAAACCTTCAAATCCGCGCATCGGACCGTGAAGGATTTTGTGCGTGACGGAGATCACCTGGCAGCCATCCTGGGTCGCAACGAAGTGGACCATGCCACATCCCAGGAAGTGGCCGATGCCGCGCGCCCGGTCTACGATCTGGCGCATCACCTGCAACCCGGCAAGGGCTTCCGACTCGCCTTCGGCTCCGACGGTGAATTGACCGCACTCTCCTATCCGGTCAATGACGAAGAAACGTTTCTGCTGACCCGCGATGACAACAACCGCTTCGTTCCCAAAATGATCGAACGCAAGCTGGAACATCGCATCCGGGCAGCCAGCAGCATCCTGAGCGGCTCCCTGTTCGTGGCCGGACGCAAGGTCGGTCTGTCACAACAAATGAGCATCAAACTGGCCAACCTGTTCGAGTGGGATGTTGACTTTACCCGTGATATTCGCGCCGGCGACCGGTTTACCATCGTCTACGAAGAGTATCTCGAAAACGGTCGCCCCGTCCGGGATGGGAACATTCTGGCCGCAGAGTTTATCAACCAGGGCCACTCCTACCGGGTCATCCGCTATACCGACCCTTCAGGACGCACCGGATATTTCGATCCCAACGGCCAGAATGTGCAAAAAATGTTCATCCGTGCCCCGGTGGACTTTTCACGCATTTCGTCACAGTTTTCCATGAACCGGAAACATCCGGTGTTCGGATTCAGTCGTGCCCACAAAGGCGTGGATTATGCAGCACCTGTCGGCACCCTGGTCCGGGCAGCCGGCGATGGTGTGGTCACATTCCGGAGCCGGAAAAGCAGTTTCGGCAACTTGGTCGTGATTCGCCATAACACCAAATACTCGACAGGCTATGCCCATCTGGAAGGTTTTGCGTCTGGATTGCATGTGGGATCGCGGGTTCGACAAGGTGAAATCATCGGACGGGTCGGCATGACCGGCGTCACCACCGGCCCCCATCTCCATTATGAAGTCCTCCTCAATGGCGAAGCCATCAACCCGCTCTCCATCCAGTCACCAGCCGCCATGCCCGTTGTCGCCAGGTACATGCCTGATTTTCGCAACAAAAGCAAGCAGCTCGTAGCCATGCTGGATCGTTCGGAGACCGTCGTGGCATCGCTTGCCGCCCCTGTCAAACGGTAGGGAAAGCGACGAGTCAATCTGAACCGCCAACCCATCAAGGGCAAGTCACAGGAGGAACCCGGGTGACTGCAAGCCGAACCTGGACGGTGCGGGAGTTGCTCCAGTGGACAACCGGCTGGCTGGCCGGGTACGGCGTCGAAGCCCCCCGTCTCGATGGGGAGCTTCTGCTGGCCGAGGCCCTGAACATACGCCGTATCGACCTGTTTCTGGATCCCGAGCGGCCCGTGATCCCCAGTGAGCGGGCCGCTTTTAAAATTTTGATCAAACGGCGTGCAGCCCGCGAACCCCTGGCCTATATCCTGGGACACCGCGAATTCTGGTCCCTGGATCTGCTTGTCACACCAGGCGTCCTGATTCCCCGTCCCGAAAGCGAATGTCTGGTGGAATCCGTCCTGGAACGATTTCCGGACCGACAGACTCCCCTGGATATTCTGGATATCGGCGTGGGAAGCGGGGCCATTCTTTTCAGTTTATTGACCGAATATCCGTTGGCGAAAGGGGTCGGTATCGACAGCGCCACAGCCCCTTTGGCATGTGCCCGCCACAATGCCGAACGGTTGGCCCTGGCCAACCGGGTGCGACTATTGGCCGGTGATCTGTACGCCCCTCTCATGGCCGAAGAACGTTTTCAGGTCATCGTTGCCAACCCGCCTTATATCGGTGCCGCCGAATGGGCAGGCTTGCAACCCGAGGTACGGGATTGGGAACCCGGGGAAGCCCTCCTGGCCGGAACGGATGGCCTGGCAATCCACCAGCGTCTGATTCCCGCCAGCCGCCGCTTTTTAAAGCCGGGTGGTCTGCTGGCAGTCGAGATCGGCATCCAGCAGGGGGAGGCCGTGGCACAGGAGATGCTCCGAAGCGGCCTGGAACAGGTGACTATCCTGCCGGATTACAGCCACCGACCCCGGGTGGTCCGCGGTTCCGCACCTGGTCTCTGACAGGCAAATATTTTTTTTGGCCCGACTTTTTTTGTATCTCTGGCGATCCCGCCCCCCGGATTTTTTTTGCAAACGGCGCAAAAAAAATCCGGGGAAAGGGGGGGCGTAAAAAACAGCATGGGGCTCCGCCCCATACCCCGCCAGGACTCTGTCCTGGACCTGTCCGGTCGCCAACTCCCTGGACCCCGTTACAAAAATGGCCGAAACGATGATCAAGGCCCCAAAAGGCGGTTCCAAATAATTTTTCAGGATGCTGCATATTCGGCATGGTGTCGCTGCAAGCTCACCTTTATAATATATTTATTAAAGATTCCTGTTGAAGGCAAACCGTGCATCAAGAGGAGAGGATTTTGGGATTCTGGGCACACAGGCATGTAGTTCTGGGGATTGGCGGCGGCATTGCAGCCTGCAAAACCCCGGATCTGATCCGACGTCTGCGCGAAGCCGGAGCCGAAGTGACCGTGGTGGCAACGCCTGCCGCCCTGGAATTCGTCACCAAGGTCACCTTGCAGACCCTCTCAGGAAAAGTGGTACATGATGCCCTGTTTTGTCTGGAGCAGGAGCGGGAGTTGGACCACATCCGCCTGGCCCGGGAAGGAGACCTGCTCGTGGTGGCTCCCGCCACGGCAGACCTGCTGGCCCGCATGGCCGCCGGCATGGGTAACGATCTGCTGAGTACCGTCCTGCTCGCCCGGCGTGGCCCGGTACTCGTGGCACCCGCCATGAATACCGCCATGTGGAATCATCCAGCCACCCGGCGCAACTGCACCACCCTGCAAAACGATGGCATCCATTTTGTGGGTCCGGCCAGCGGTCCCTTGGCCTGCGGCGAACATGGCGTGGGACGCATGGTGGACAATGAGGTTCTCCTGGAAGCCATGGTGCGGACATTATCACCAAAACCCCTGGCAGGAAGAACCATCCTGGTAACCGCGGGTCCCACCCGGGAAGAGCTGGATCCAGTCCGTTTCATCTCCAATCACTCTTCCGGAAAAATGGGTTGGGCTGTGGCCAATGCCGCCTTGCGGGCCGGGGCCGACGTCATCCTGGTGCATGGCCCGGTTGCCATGCCCCCCCCCTGGGGCGTGCGTGCCATGCCCGTCATTTCAGCATTGGAAATGGAGGCCGTCGCCCGCCAGGTCTGGCCCACATGCCAGGGAGCCATTCTGACCGCCGCCGTGGGAGATTACCGCCCCAAGACCCGCCACCCCCTGAAAATGAAAAAAAATCAGGACAATCATGAAATTTCATTAAATCTGGTACAAAATCCAGACATCCTGGCCGGGCTGGTCACCACACGACAACCCGGTCAGCTCATCATCGGGTTTGCCGCCGAAACCGGCTTGCAGGCCATGGAACACGGGCATGAAAAACTGGCCCGCAAAAAATGTGATCTATTGGTCGTCAACGATATTCTGGAAGAGGGGTCCGGTTTTGGAGTGGATACCAATCGTGTCACACTTCTCACCCCAAATGGCGGCGAAGAGCGTTGGCCACTCCTGGACAAAGAGGCTGTCGCGGAACGTCTGGTCGATAAACTGGCGCGACGTTTCGGTAATTCCGGGTCAGCATGAGACAGCCGCCGCATGACACCCTGTCTGACCATGCGTCTGGAGTTTTCGGAAATATTGGATCATAGGTGTATCCTGGCAGTGTCGTGGACAAGGGGGACACAACATGATGAAGTTTTCCAAAAAATTGGTGTGTGCCATCGAAGCGGTGGTGGATATTGCCTGTCATTCCATGGGCAAGCCGGTCCAAAGCCGGGAAGTGACCCATCGCCAGGGCGTACCCCAACGCTATCTGGAGCAAATGATGCAACGCCTGGTCAAAGCCGGCATCCTGAAAGGCGTGCGCGGACCCCGGGGCGGTTACGTTCTGGCCCGTGAAAAATCCCGGATCAGCGTGGGAGATATTGCCCGCGCTGCCATGTATTGGGAAAAAAAGATTGTCGCCACAGCCTGGCCCGAACAAGTGGCCAACGGCCCCATCGGCAAAAAAGTGATCCGTCCCCTGTGGGCCGAGTTTGAATGGCAAATCCTGGAAATGATGGACCGGATCACCCTCGAAGATTTGATCCTCCGGGCCAGTCGGGCCGGAATCTCCGGAAATGTCCTGCAATGCTTCTCCTGTGCCCTATGACAGGCGGTCCAGGGCATGAAAAACCGCGCCCGCTCCAGGATCAAGACAGGCCACTCTTCCACAATACCGGAATCCATGCATGCCCGGCATCCTGCTGATCGGAGCCGGTGGACTGGGGGTGGCCGTGGCCCTTGCTCTGCTGGGAACGCCTGTCCGGCGTCTGGGGGTGGTGGACCCGGATCATGTCGCCCTCTCCAATCTCCAGCGGCAGATTCTCTATCACACACAGGATCTGGACAAACCCAAGGTGACCTGTCTTGAAAAACACCTCCTGGCACGTCGCCCGGATTTCAGCATCCAAACCCGGCAGGTGCGTCTGGAAGAGACAACCGCCATCGTTGACTTGGCACGGGAATATGACGTATTGGTTGACGGTTCGGACAATTTTCCAACCCGCTTTGCCGCCAATGACGCAGCCATGGCCCTGGGCATGCCCCTGGTCCACGGGGCAGCCACCGGCGGCATGGGCCAGGTGATGAGCATCGCTCCTGGTCGTTCGGCCTGCCTGCGGTGCCTGTTCGGTGGACCTCCCCAGGAAGAAGGTCCCAATTGTCGGACCCAGGGCGTCCTGGGTTCCCTGGTGGGAGAAGTGGGTTGGCTCATGGCCATGGAAGCCTCATACTGGCTCGCCGGTCAACAAGGACATCTCCTGGATCGTCTGTTGACCATCGATGCCTGGGCCGGGCGACGCCGAATCGTGCCACTGCGACAACAGCCCGATTGCCCGGTTTGCCATCCACGCAAACCGGTTTGAAACAACGGAAAATCAAAAATAATTCCATGAAGATGTCACACAGAAGCCATCCACGGATTCACTCGCCTTCGCAAAAATCAGCCCGTTTTTGGACAAAACCAGAATAAATCGGCCATGCCATCCAGTCTTCAATCACCCATCGGTCATGTTTTTTTTCCTGCTGCAACTCCTCTGCTGAGCCTGGTCGTTCCCATGCACAACGAGGAGGAGTCCCTGGATTTGTTTTTTGAAACGGTTACTCCCATCTTGCAAAAAATCACATCTCAATACGAAATTGTCTGCGTCAACGATGGCAGCAAGGATAACACATTAAACAAACTACGCGCCGTTCATGCCAGAAATTCCAGGGTCAAGATCATCGATCTGAGCCGTAATTTTGGCAAAGACCTGGCCTTGACCGCTGGTATCGATCACGCAACCGGACATGCCGTCATACCCCTCGATGCCGACCTCCAGGATCCTCCAGAACTCATTCCAGCCATGGTCGAAAAATGGCAGGCCGGATATGACATGGTGATCGGCGTGCGGATTGACCGCAGCATGGACTCCAGGCTGAAACGCACAACCGCCAATCTTTTTTACAAAATCATGAATGCCTTGAGCGATATTCCGATTCAATACAATGCCGGAGATTTCCGGCTCATGGACCGCAAGGTGATCAACGCCCTCGGCCTTGCCCGTGAACGCACACGTTTCATGAAAGGTCTTTTTGCCTGGCTGGGTTTTTCGCAAGCCTTCGTCACCTATTCCCGACCATCACGCACAATGGGAACCACCAAATTCGACTATTGGAAACTCTGGAATTTTGCCCTGGATGGTGTTTTTTCCTTTTCCACTGTTCCCTTGCGCATCTGGAGTTACCTGGGTGGCATGATCACCCTGGCCTCCTTGCTGTACATGTTGTTCATCGTCCTCCGTACCCTGGTTGCCGGCATTGATGTGCCAGGATACGCTTCACTGGTCGTGTTCATTCTGTTTTTCAGTGGCATGATCCTGATGGGTGTCGGTATCATGGGAGAATACCTGGGAAGAGTCTTTATTGAAGTCAAGCAACGACCACTTTACCTTGTCCGTGAAACAATCGGCTACAATTCAATAAATCTTTCCAAAAATAATAAACATTCTCTCAACATCATGCATCGGCATAGGCTTTCGAAACGTCGGCTG
The DNA here is from genome assembly GCA_015228935.1 of Magnetococcales bacterium. NCBI lineage: Bacteria > Pseudomonadati > Pseudomonadota > Magnetococcia > Magnetococcales > Magnetococcales bacterium. Next base: position 9,959 of record JADGCO010000125.1, read on the forward strand.
CGAATGCATGGCCCGAATAAATTGCATAAAAATTAAAGTGGTGTTAAATAAAGCAATCAAAGCTATCTATTTTTAGCTCTTATTTTAGAAAATACATCTATAATTGGAAAAATTTAGAAAATATCCTATTCAAGTTTTTGAGTTGCATGCCTTTGCAGGCTTTTTTTTCCAGTTATTTTATATACCAGTGTCTCTGATTATCGCAGCAATCATTCCCAGATCCGTCATCCTGTGGACCAAGGAGTCGGATTTGCCTTTTGCTGCGCAACAATTCTTTGGTGTGATCAATCCAGATCGTTTCCCGGCAACGCCTCTGGCCCTTCCCATCGACGGACACGAAGTTGCCGCAACGGGCTGTGGCTACGGTCTGTGGGAAACCGACATCGGTGTCTCACCCGTACTCCTGTATATTCTTGTTCTTTCCTTGATTTATTGGCGTTTTATGAGTTGTACACAGATGGGCCTGGTCTGGAAACATCATGGGCATCTGCTTGTGGCAATTTTCGCCTGCACCTGGGTCACCCTGGAAATGACCTTTGCCAAAGGGTATCTGAATGCCTGGTTGACACATTTGCCTGTCCTGCAATCTCTTCACCCATCTTCGCAGCTTTTCCCATTTTTCGAGCTGCTTTTGAGATGATTTCAAGC
>JADGCO010000126.1 GCA_015228935.1 Magnetococcales bacterium
AATCCCAGACCCTCCATGAGGTCCTGGATGCCGTGGCCGTGCGGGGCACCGACGGCGAAATCAGCCTGGAACCGTTGCTGGCCGCCGTCAAGGCGGAAGGGGAACGGGTCCTGGCCCGGCAGGATGAACTGGTCCGGCAGGCACTGAACGGGGCCGTTGCCGACCTGAAAATTGCCGTGGGTAGTGAAAAACTGGCCCGGGATTTGACCCGGACAGTCCTTGAAGAAGGAAAACGGTCGCGCTCGGAACAGGAGCGGGTCGTTCATGCTGTTCTGGAGGGTCTGGAGGGTCTGGAGGGTTCTGTATCAGAACTGAAAGAGACGCTGGTCACATTGGATCCAGCCGATGCCATCAAGAACGAGTCGGCTTTGCTGGACAAACGTTTGGCGGATCTCAAGAATACGATAGTTGGCCTGGATCCGGTTGCGGCCATCAAGAGTGAATCGGCCCAGTTGGAAAAACACCTGACAGGCCTGACCGAACGATTGGGGGTGATTGAAAACCGTTTGGAACCTGCACTGGAACGATTGCGGGATCAGAATACGGCTTTGCTGGCGGCCCAGGAGCAAAGATTGCGGGATACCCTGGTGGCAGAGTTTGTCCGGCGGGATCCCATTCTGGCCAATCTGGACCGCACCCTGGCAGAGAAGGCCCCCGGGTTGGATCTGGAACCCCTGCTCGCGGAGTTGCGCCAACAAAACTCGACCCTGCTTAACGCCCAGGAACGGGTGTTGAAAGACCTTCTGAGTGCTGAAAGGCAGCACCTGGAGCCGATGTTTGCCGAAATGCAGGGGAAATTGGCAGCCGAACAACGCCATCTGGAGCCGGTATTGAGCGAGGTCCGGGAGGCTCTGGCGGCGGATCGCCTCAACCTGGATCCCTTGCTGGCGGCATTGCGGGAGCAGGGGGAAAATCTGGCCCGGCGGCAATCCCAGACTCTGCATGAAGTCCTGGATGCCGTGGCCGTGCGGGGCACCGATGGTGCTATCAGCCTGGAACCGCTACTGGCCGCCGTCAAGGCCGAAGGGTTACGGGTTGGCGAATCAGTCAGGTTGGCCGAACAACTGACGGATCGGTTGGGGGCCATGGAAGAGCGGTTTGAACCCCTTCTGGAGTCCTTGCAGGGGCAAAACCGGGTCTTGATCGAACAATTGGATGGCGTGGAACGGCAACTTGCCCCGGTTCTGGACCGCTTGCGCATTCAGAATGACGCCTTGCTGGCGGCCCAGGAACAGCAGGTGCGAGAACTCCTGGTCGCGGAATTTGCCCAGCGGGATCCACTTCTGGCCAGGCTGGACCATGCCCTGACGGAAAAAAATTCCGCTCAGGAACTGGAACCTCTTCTGGTGGAATTGCGGAGTCAGAATGCCGCCCTGTTTGCCGCCCAGGAACAGGTATTCAGGGATTTGCTGGAGACGGAAAACCGGAATCTGGAGCCGGTATTGGCCGAACTGCGGGAGGCACTGACAGAGGACCATCTCAACCTGGATCCGTTGCTGGCGATGTTGCGGGAACAGGGAGAAAATCTGGCCCGGCGGCAATCCCAGACCCTGCACGATGTATTGAACGATGTGGCCGTGCGCGGCAGTGATGGCGAGGTGAGCCTGGAACCATTGCTGGCCGCCGTCAAGGCCGAAGGGGAACGGGTCCTGGCCCGGCAGGATGAGCTGATCCGTCAGGCCATGGGACAGGTGGTCTCTGATCTGAAGGCGGTATTGGGTCCCGAGGATCTGGTCCGAAATCTGTCGCTGACGGTACAGGCAGAAGGAAAACAGTCGCGTCAGGATCAGGAACATCTGTTGCGTGAAACCCTGGCGGGGGCGGTATCGGAACTGAAAGAGACCCTGGCCGAAACACTCTCTGCGACCCATTCGATGGCCAGAAGAGGGGGGGGCGAACACGATGTCGTTCTCGAAAAAATCCAGGCCAACGGCAAGGCCTTGCTGGAGGCCCAAAAACAGGCCCTGGAAGAGGCCGTAGTTCACCTGGTCGAAGCCCTGAAGGTGGCCGTGGATCCCCAGGGCATCAAGGAAACGGTCAGAAATGAGAGCAGCCGTCTGGCCATGCAATTATCTCAAAATCAGGAGGCAGAGCAGTTTTCCCTGACGCCGGTCCTGGCCGTGTTGCGGGAACAGGGAGAGCGACAAAACGAAACCCTGGTGCGCATTCTCTCCCAGAATACCGGTGGCAACTCTTCCACGGTGGAAAACGTCGATACCCATGCTTCCTGGATATTTGAAGTATTTCGTCGGGAGACCAGGGATTTGTTGGAGCGCCAGGCCGATACGGTCCAGAAGGTATTTCGGGATGCCCTGGCAGATGCGACCCCGGTTTTTCCCCTGGAAGAAATTGTTCGGTCGATTCAGGGCGAAACCCGATCATTGGTGGCCAGACTTGACCAGGATCGGTTGAGTGTGAACGATTTGCTGGAGCCTTTGGTGGCGACTTTCAGGGAGGAGTTTGAGCGCCTGATGCCGGATGGACACCGCCCAATCGGATCAGCAATGTCTCCGCCAGAAAGCGATGGCAACAGGATCGCCGCTCTGGAAGAGACCTCGGCACCGGTTTTGGCCACTTTCCAGGAAATGAGCCGCGTGATCCTGGAAACCCTGGAGCGGGTCAATCTGGCAGAGATTGTCTCCAGTTCAGTGCGGACCGAATATGAACGTCTGTTGACCACATCCACGTTTGGCAACCAGCCGGACACTCTGATGAATGCCGTGCAGGAACGGATTGAGATGTTGCTGACCCGGCAAACCTCGGAGCTGCGTGAAACCCTTTCTATCCTGGGCCAAGTAGCACCACGCCGGGCCACGTCAATCGAGACCGGGGAGACGTTCGAGGATGTTTCCCTGGCCCAGGCCGTTGCCGATAAGATTTCCCTGACACCGGTGTTGCGGGCCATGGAAAATTTTGGCCAGCGTCTGGCTGAAAATCAATTCCAGGCCCTGCAATCCACCCTGAGTGACATGTTGTTGCGGGATACTGAACTGATCCGGGATGGCTATGAACGCATGTTGGCCCTTCAGGAACAGGGAGAGGCGTCATGGGCACAGGTTGCCGAAAAACGCCTGTTGCCGCCCATTCTGGAGGCTCTGGTTCAACAGGGAGAATATTTGACCCAGACACGTACCGCAGTCCTGAATGCTTTTCAGCAGCAGAAAGAGAATGATGCAGTCCAGGATGGAAATTTTGAGCCGTTGGAGCAGGCGCTTCAGGAACGACTGACCCACCTGGATCAATTGCTGGGTCATCTTCCATCCAGGCTGACCCTGGAACAGGCCCTGGAAGACCTGCGTTCAGGCATGGAGGCGCACCTGGCCCAGGGTCTTTCCATCGAGGCCGTGGCCGACCTGATCAAAACGGAAACCCGGCACCTGGCTGACCGTTTTACCGAGGGGCAAACCCAACTGCACCAATTGCTGGCCCCCTTGAACCAGGAGTTGCGGCAGGCCAGGGAACAATGGGCTGCTGAAATCCGGACTCAGGACGAGACGCTGGTTCATAAGCTGATTCAGGAACTCTCCCCGGCACCAGTACTCGGTGTGCTTCAGGAACAGCAGAGTCGCATGGAACAATTGTTCGGCAGGCTTCCATCCGGGGAGACTCTGGAACAGGCCCTGGGAGAATTGCGCACCTGGCTTCCATCCGGGGAGAGCCTGGAACAGTCCCTGGGAGAATTGCGCACCCGTATCGGGGAGAGTCTGGCCAGGGGTCTTTCCGTCGAGGTCGTGACCGGCATCGTCCAGGCAGAAACCCAGCGTTTGGCCGACCGGTTTGCCGAAGGTCAGGTTCGATTGCAGCAGGTATTGGAACCCCTGGTGCAGGATTTGCGGCAGGTGACGGGCCAGTTGGTGGAAGGGCAGAGCCAATTGCAGCAGGTATTGGAACCCCTGGGGCAGGATTTGCGGCAGGTGACGGGCCAATTGGTTGAAGGGCAGAGCCAATTGCAGCAGGTATTGGAACCCCTGGGGCGGGATTTGCGGCAGGTCAATGAAAAGTTGTTCGAAGAGCAGCGGCGTGTGGTGGATGAGGTCGTGACCCGCCAATGGCGTACCCAGGAAACGCTGTTGAAGGCCATTGGCCAGCAGATTCAGAACCTGGCACAAAATCAATCCCTGGTGTTGCACGAGGCCCTGGAAAAAGTGGCAGTCCGGGATGTCGATGGCACCCTGACCCTGGAACCAATCCTGGCCGCCGTCAAGGCCGAAGGGGAGCGACTTCTTGCCAGACAGGACGAGTTGCTGCGCAGCCAGCTTGCCGATAATTCAACTGATTTGTGGCAAATCCTGAGCCAGGAAAACCGGGAGATTCTGACCATGCTCCTGGCCGAGTCCACGGCGGATGTGAGCCGGATCCTGAGTCAGGAGAGCCAGGAAAATCGGCATGTGGTGACCACACTCCTGGCCGGAGTGACCACGGATCTGCACCAGATTCTGGGCCAGGAAAAGCAGACCGTTCTGGCTGCCCTGAAACAGGCCCTGACCGGAGTGACCACGGATTTGCACCAGATTCTGGGCCAGGAAAAGCAGACCGTCCTGACCACCCTGGAGCAGGCCCTGACCCGTGTGACCACGGATTTGCACCAGATTCTGGGCCAGGAAAAGCAGACCGTCCTGACCACCCTGGAACAGGCCCTGACCCGTGTGACTACGGATTTGCACCAGATTCTGGGCCAGGAAAAGCGGACCATCCTGACCACCCTGGAACAGGTCCTGACCGCCACCGCGCAGGAAAATCAAAACCATTTGGTGAACATATTGGGGGAGATGTTCCAGCAGCAGGCTGCCCATGCCGTAACCGGTCCCTCCGAACAGGATTGGCAACGCTGGGAAAGCCAATTGCTGGTGAAACAGGAACGGCTGCTGGAAGAGCTGTTGGCCCAGGATCGGGCTGCCATGGAACCGGTTTTGGCCGAACTGAAAGAGGCCCTGGTCCAGGATCTGGCTCTTCTGGAACCTGCCATTGCCAACATTCAGACGTCCCTGAGCAAGGGGCAGATGAATATGGAACATTTGCAAACGGCCCTGGTCAGGAGTCAGACCGAACCGGCACATATCCTGGAACAGATGGAGCGTCATCAAGGAGAGTTGTTGCCAGCCATGGAGCGTCTGTTCCGGGATGCCCTGCACCGGGAACATGTGGCCATGAACACCATCATGGACGATTTGCGAACCCTGTTCCGGGATTTTACGCTCAGCCAATCCCGTGCCCTGCACGATGCGTTGGATTCGGTCGCAGTCAAAAACATTGAAGGGAAAACCACCCTGGATCCTGTGGTGGCCGTGGTCAAGGCGGAAACCGGGCGGTTGTTGTTGCAGCAACGGCAGTTGATCGATGAGGCCCTGCCCATTGCCCTGGCTCATGCCGGTTTGTCCAACTCCCGGGAGATGGTGGCCGAGGCGTTTCGTTCCGAGATTATTCATCTGGAAGAGCGGTTGCGGCATGGCCTGGAGCGCCTTGCCACCCATATGGGACCGGCACTCGATTCTCTGCATCAAAAGCTGGAATTGGAACCCTTGAAAACCGTCATTCGCGAGGAGAGTGAACGGTTGGCGCGCCGCCTGAGTCTCGATCTTTCCCAGGAAGAATTGCATAAAACAATCCGGCTGCAAGGCGAACAGCTCCGCGACCAATTCCAGGAAAGTCTGACCCGAACCTTTTCCCGGGAAAGCCTGAGTCGGATGATTCCCCTGGATCCCTTGCTGGAGCGTCTGCACGACCAGGAAGAACGCCTGGAGGAAATTTTCAGGGGGAAAGAAAACAAGAATAAAGATGGCCCCGATCCAGCCCGTCAGCCATGGAGGATCAAGGGAGATACCCTGAAAGCGTTGCTGGAGGATATGTCCCGTTTCATGGCGGTGTTTTTCGAGCGTAGTGATGAGCGTGTCATTGCCAACATCGAGGATATTGTTTCCCGCTTGAAAGCCGATGTGCCGGTCCATGATCCCGGTATGGTGGATTTGATCCTGGAGCTTTCCGAACGGTTCAGCCAGTTGATTTTTGCCCGCAATCTGGACATCAACGGCCAGGTTGTGCAGGAACTGGATCGGGGCTTGTTGAAGATTGCCCATGGGTTGCAGGAATTTACCCGGGAGTTGATGGCGGAGTTGTCCGCACAATCTGCAACGCAACGTCGGGCAAAACGTCCAAAACCCCTGCGTGAACCAGTACCGCGTACTGTGGCTATGACCCCACAGGAATCCGCAGCCGTGCCAGTAGTGGAACCCGCAACCGTTGAATCCGCAGCCGTACCAGCAGTGGAACCCGCAGCCGTGCTTGTAACGGATCCTGCCACCGCACCAGTCATGGAATCCGCAGCCGTGCCAGCAGTGGAACCCGCAACTGTGCTTGTAACGGATCCTGCCACCGCACCAGTCATGGAATCCGCAGCCGTGCCAGCAGTGGAACCCGCAACTGTGCTTGTAACAGATCCTGCCACTGCACCAGTCATGGAATCCGCAGCCGTGCCAGCAGTGGAACCCGCAACTGTGCTTGTAACAGATCCTGCCACCGCACCAGTCATGGAATCCGCAGCCGTGCCAAAATCTGTGGCTGTTGCTGCACCAGAATCGATCACGGGGGCTGACTCGACTGTAGCGGAACCTGTGCCGGAAGCTGCACGGGTTCGCCGGCATCAGCCCTGGCGCATCCAGGGTGAATCACTGATGGATCTGCTCGAAAATGTATCTGGTTTCCTGGCTACGTTTTGTGGCGAAGACGAACAGCATATTCGGGCCAATATTGCGGATATCACCTCCCGGTTGCATGCGGACGTGCCTGTAGGCGATCCCAGGGTGGTGGATCTTCTTTTGGAACTGACTGAGCGGTTCGGTCGGATGCTCGCCGAGCGTGATGTGAGTGGTCAGGTGTTGCTGGAACTCGATTTGGGGCTGATGAAAATTGCGCATGGGTTGCAGGATTATTCCCGCAAATTGATGCTGGAATTGTCGGCCCGGTCGGCACCTTCCGTGGCGCACTTCACGCCGGTGAATTCAGCCGCTCCTGTATTTTCCCAGGTGGCTCCCCCAGAACTGGTTGCCATGCCTGTCAATTCCCAGGTGGTTTCCCCAGAGCCGGCAGCCACACCGGTATTTTCGCATGGCACATCCTCCGTACCAGTTTCTGTCTGGAGAGAGTCGCCGACCTTGTTGCAGAAAAATATCGACAATCCAGATAAAACCGGTCTGAATTCATCATCCCGTACCGATCAGGAGAGGTCTTTTTCTGGATCTCCCCAGAAACAGACCAGCATGGATTCCGGGTCAAAGAGACCGGTTCTTGCCAAAGTGACATCGACGATACAGGGTTTTGTCCCGGATCCCTGGTCGAAGAGACCCGCTCCTGCCGTTGCCATTGCGACCGCGCATAATCAGGACACACCCCCTGCAACTTCCCGGATTCGCAGGCTGCCGGTTACCACAGCGCCTTCAGGTCCTTGGCAGGCCGCGTCCATGACACAGTCAACCCCGCTCCAACCCTCCCGGGGTTTTGCCCATGGCTCCAGGCTCCGGTCAATTGGAGTTCCCACGAAAAATACCGATTTCACGTCTGGTTCTGGTTCTGGTTCTGGTACAGGCCACGGGAAAGGATTGACACTCCTGCGCCCGGAATCCCTGCCGCCTATCAAAGGATTGGAATTGAACAAGGTGATTGAAAAATTGGTCTCCGGCAGCGGGGGACAAAATACGATGCCGCATGATGCGGTTGATATTCCCCTGGCAGCCAGGGTTCCCAAAGAGATCAAAGAGGCTTTTTTCAACAGCTTTTTGATGCGCTACAAATAATCGTTCTATGAATATTCAGAACCGCAATCTCATGACGAATTACATGCTGCTTGATGGAGCCGTCGGCATTCTGTCCTGGTTTTTGTTGCTGCTTTTTTGTGCGCTGATTCTTTTCTTTTTCATGTTGGTTCCGAATGGTCAGAGGCTTTCCCGGGTGGTCGATTCATCTTCGGTCCCGGTCATTCGCACAGGCCAACTTCCGGTTGCCGTCGTGCAGACCAGTCCCCCCCCGCTGCCTGTGGTTCAGGCAGACAAGCATTTGGCCGATGTTGTTCAGATCGATAAACCTCCACGCCCTGTCGAACAGGCCCGGCAAACCGAGCTTCCTGTGGAACAGGTTGGGCAACCGCAGCCGCCCGTGGTCCAGGCTGGGCAAACCGAGCCTCCCGTGGTCCAGGCCGGGCAACCACAGCCGCCCGTGGTCCAGGCTGAAAAAACTCAGCCGCCCCACGATCTCATGCAACAGGTCGTTCCGGCTCCTGAGCCTGTTTTTCCTGTTGCCGGAGAGGCATCGAATCAGCATTTGTTGGGTTTGTCCATGTGTCCGGGAACTGAATCACGTCCTGGTCATCCCGATGCCCGGTCCGCTTCATCCGGGTTGATGACGCCGTCAGATCCTGCCTACCGCAACACCCTGGGCCAGTTGTTGGATTGCTTCCAAAAACAAATGCAGGCCATCGGCGTTGCTGCAAAAACCGATATTGATCGGGGTCTCTTGTTTTTGCCTCCACTTTCGGAGTCGCAAGCACAAAATGATTTGAAGCTGCTGCCCGGCAGCCTTGCTGCCTTGCAGCCTGTTTCCGGGTTGCAGAGAACAATCCGCTTTCCTCTCGGCGAAGCCCGACTTGATCCGGAAGCAAGTCAGTTGCTGACGCCCATGCGCCAGTATTTACAACAAGATCCGGATGCCCGCGTCCTGTTGCAGGGACATGCCGACCGACAAGGTACCGATGCGTACAATCTCCAGCTCAGCCAACATCGCACCCAGAGTGCGGCAGACTTTTTTGCGGCAGGCGGAATCCATCCTGAACGCATGATCCTCGAAGGCTTCGGTTCCTCGCGCCCCATGGATCCGAACGACACCGAAGCCGCCTATGCCCGCAATCGCCGGGTTGAAATCCGGATTTTCAAAAAAATTCCTCAATAAAATTATTGTCTGGTGTATTCGTTTCCTTCGATATTGATTTTCACAGCGGAAATAGAGTATTTTGCCTGGAAAATTTGCAGGTTCCGGCAGGTCAAAAATTTCTCCCCGTTGCCCCAATCGTATTGTATAACGGGCCGAGTCGTTGGACGTTGCCAAGACAATTCCTGCCAATTTGGAATCCGTTCCGGAAATAAACGATTTGAAGGAGGCACGTGTCATGTTGGCAGAAACCGCCGAAAGATGGACCAGAGAGTGGTTGCAGCAAGGTCGCCTTGAAGAAGCTGCGACCATGCTTTTTAAACAGAACCAATAAAATGAACTATCGCCAGGAATTCTCTCTGCGTGAAGGATTGATTTATTTCAATCATGCCGGTGTGGCCCCTCTGCCAGTGCGCTCGGTGCGCATCATGGCCGAATTGGCGGACCACATGGCCCGGTATGGGGCTTTTCGTTATCGCGAACTGGATGAAGTCTACACCAAAGCCAGACAGCGTTGTGCGCAACTGCTGGATGTCTCTGCCCGCGACGTGGCCTTTGTGCCCAATACTTCCGAGGGGCTTTCCTATGTTGGTCTGGGCCTGGATTGGCAGGCAGGGGACGAAATTGTCACGACAGATCAGGAATTTCCTTCCAACATTGTCATCTGGCTGGATCTGGCCCGTCGGCATGGCCTGAAGGTCCATCAAGTGCCGTCCGGCAATGATGGCCGGGTCGATGCGTCGGCCTTGTTGGAGCGGGTCAATGCCCGTACCCGGGTGGTGGCGGTGAGTTCAGTCCAGTTTGGTACCGGGGCCGTAGTGGATCTGGAGCCAATCGGTGCGGCATTGCGGTCTACAACCACCTTGTTTGTGGTGGATGGCATTCAAAGTCTGGGCGTCATTCCCCTCCAACCGGCAGTCATGGGAATCGATGCCCTGTGTGCCGATGGCCATAAATGGCTTTTGGGTCCGGAAGGGTGCGGTTTTCTCTACCTGTCGGAAAAAGGCCAGGCGCAAATACAACCCCGGGTATTGGGATGGCACTCAGTGGCCAATGCCGGCGATTATCAACGGATCTGTATCGAACCCAGGGAAGATTGTCGCCGGTTTGAAGCCGGTTCCCCCAATCTTCTGGGCGCGGCAGCACTCGGGGAGAGTATTGGATTGCTCCTGGACGTGGGTGTGGCCAACGTCCAGAATCGGATTCATGGGTTGGTCCAATCCTTGACCACGGGTTTGCGCAATCTGGGCTGTATCATCCATACCCCTTTGGCCCCGGATGGTTTTCCGGAGGCCGGTATCCTGATTTTTTCCCATCCACAGGTAGCAACCAGCACCTTGCATCGGGAACTCATGGCCCGGAATGTTTACCAGGCCCATCGGGGTGCCGGAATCCGTTTTTCTCCGCATTTTTATCAGGATGAAACCGATGTCGCCCGGGCACTGGCCTCAGTGGCCGAGGTGTTGTCAGGAGGAAAATCAACATGAAGACGACC
>JADGCO010000127.1 GCA_015228935.1 Magnetococcales bacterium
TTTCCCACTTGACCAGATCGCGAATGATCCGGAACAACACCTCCCGCTCGGCATCGGCCCTGGCTTTGGTTTTTCCGCTGGAATAACCTTGTTCGCCACCCGGATCGTTTACCAACTGCGCAAACAACACTGCCCGTGCCGCCGCCAAAGGTCGTCGCGCCCACCACAAATGCAACGTGGAAGGGTGCCCGTGACGGATGGATTTTTCCCGTGCCGCCGCCAGGTTGATGTCGTCCAGAGGGAGGGCGACTTCGATGAGTTTTTTGGGAGTTTTGATGGACATGCAGGATTATTCCTAAAAAAAACGTGGCTTTGCGACATAAAGGATCGATTTTCATTCATCCGGCGCTTTTGTCATGTTTATTCTGCAAGATCGGATTGACTTGGGCAACTCTGGACACGTGGGTCGGATTTGTCTAACCTGCGCCGGAGGTCAGCGGTTTTTGAAATGCCACCGCCGGGTTGGACGGAAGCCAGATGCAGGGAGCCAAACATGGCAGGACACAGCAAGTGGGCCAACATCAAGCACCGTAAAGGGGCACAGGACGCCAAACGTGGCAAAGTCTTCACGAAGCTGATTCGTGAAATCACCATATCCGCTCGCAGTGGGGGCGCGGATTATAATTCCAACCCAAGGTTGCGAGCTGCCATGGCCGCTGCCCGCGCCCAAAACATGGCCAAGGATACCATCGAAAAGGCCATCAAACGGGGGACTGGCGACCTGGATGGGGTGGATTACCAGGAAGTCCGCTATGAAGGGTATGGTCCAGGTGGCGTGGCCATGATGGTGGATACCCTCACCGACAACATCAACCGTACCGTGGCCGACGTGCGTTCCCTGCTGGGCAAGTATGGCGGCAATCTCGGCACGACCGGCTGTGTCGCCTATCTGTTCGATCAAAAAGGGCAAATCATCCTGGATAAGGGTAATGAGGAAACCCTCATGGAAATCACCCTGGAGGCCGGTGCCGAGGATCTCATCGCCGATGGCGACGGCTTTGAAATCATCACCCGCCCCGAAGATTTCGAAAAGGTTTTGCAGGCGCTGGCCAAGGCCGGTTTCGACAAACCTGTCTCAGCCGAAATCACCATGCGTCCCCAGACCACCGTCACCCTGGGCGACAAACCCGCCGAAAGCATGCTCAAGCTCATGGATATTCTGGAAGATCATGATGACGTGCAGCGGGTGCATGCCAATTTCGACATTCCCGACGATGTGATGGAACGTCTGAGCGGCGGCTGAGGTGGAAACCCGGCCCCTGGTCGCCCAGGCCATGATCTCCACCCCGAAAGCGGCTGCATGACATGCGTACCCTGGGCATCGATCCGGGTACCACGGCGACCGGATGGGGTATCGTCGATGCAGAAGGAAACCGTCTGCGCCATGTGGCCCATGGGACCATTCGTACCCGGTCCGCCGCGCCCCTTCCGGAACGCCTGGCGGATATTTTTCACGGTTTGTGTCGTGTCATTGCGGATCATCAACCCCAGGTGGCTGCCGTGGAGGCCATATTCCTGGCAAACAACGTCCAGAGTGCCATGAAACTCGGTCATGCCCGGGGAGCAGCCATCGTCGCTGCCAGCCACAGTGGTCTGCCGGTCCACGAATATGCCGCCCTGGTGGTCAAAAAATCTGTCGTGGGATATGGCCGGGCCGAAAAGCAACAGGTTCAGGAGATGATGCGCATCCTGTTGGGAATGGGTCAAACAGCACCCAGGGATGCTGCCGATGCCCTGGCCGTCGCCGTCTGCCATGTGAACCATGCCAGCTCACCGTTGTTGGGTCGATAACAGAGACGTATACCCCCCTCCCCGTGCCTGACAGGAGATTTTTTCATGCAATTCATTCCTTGCACCATGCCAACCGTGCTGGCTTTGTTGACCGTGATGGTGGCAGGTCTGTTTCCCGGCCTGGCAGCCGCCCAGCCGACCGTCGAGGATATGCTGCCGCGTCTGGGCGGCTATGAATGGACCCTCGATCCGGCCAGATTCAAGGATCCGGGTCCCGATACCGATCTGACCCTGATGGCGATTGTCAAGGATACAAAACAGCCCAATTACATACGGTTCCGTGCCCTGGAACTGTTGCGCCTTTACCCCACGGATCGTGTGGCTGATTTTCTGGAGTCCACCCTTGCCACGGCACCTGTATCCTCTTTTGTGCGCCGTGCCCTGGAAAGTCACGCCACCGCCTTTGCCAAAACCCGCACGGCACGTGTGGAACGTCTGGCCGGCGACCTGCTCTCCCATAACGATCCCAACGTGCGCATCCAGGCCGCCCAAATCCTGCGTTCCCTGAAAACCTCCACCGCCGAGGCCCTCTACCGCCAACGTCTCGAAAAGGTTCCTGAATCCTGGGAACGGGAGCAGTGGCAGCAGGAAAGTTCGCGCTGAATCCCGGGGCGTTCATGATCCGAAGCGAGAGTCTGCGACCGGTTTTGCTGGTCGCAGGTTTGCTGATCGTCTGGATCATGCTCCCCTATGGGCAGGTGGTCACCTTTCCGTTCATCAATCTCGATGACACCCGCTATCTCCTCCTGAATCCCGCCGTGCAGAATGGTCTGACCTGGGAAAGTGTGCTATGGGCCTGGACCAATATCCATGTCGGCTATTGGATTCCGCTGACCTGGACCTCCCTGCTGCTCGATATCACCCTGTTTGGCCTGCATCCGGGAGCCATTCACGGTGTCAACCTGCTCCTGCATGTCGGCAATACGCTCCTGTTGTTTTTTCTGTTCCGACGTCTGACCGGGCGGCTGTTGCCCAGCGCCCTGGCTGCCGCCCTGTTCGGTATCCACCCCCAACACGTCGAGGCCGTGGTCTGGGTGGTCGAACGCAAAGAGATGCTGGCCGGATTTTTCGGTCTCCTCTCCCTGCATGGGCATGTGACTGCCGTTCAATCTGCGCAACCAGGCAGGAGGATCCGTTGGTCGGCGTGGCTTTGTTACGGGGCATCCCTCCTTTGCAAACCCAACTGGGTTGCGTTGCCTCTGCTTTTGTTGCTCCTGGATTTTTGGCCCCTGCAGCGCAGCCATCTGGGTTGGCGTTTTCTGATCCGGGAAAAGTTGCCTTTTTTTATTCTTGCCGCGAGTGTCGCCTCCCTGACCCTGATCACCACCGCCAGCATGCCGGAGCTGCACGGCGACCGCCTGGATTGGGAGCTGCTGCCCCTGGGACCCCGTCTGGCCAACATGGTCGTGGTCTACCCGCAATATGTGTACAAGACCATCCTCCCCTGGAATCTGGCCGCCTTCTATCCCCATCCACAGACGACGCTCCCTCCCCTGACCGTGGCCTTGTCATTGTTGTTTCTGTTGCTTGTATCGGGTGTTGTCCTGGCCAGGCGGCACAGCCGTCCGTCCTGGTTTGTGGGCTGGTTCTGGTTTTTGCTGGCCTTGTTTCCGGTCACGGGTCTGGCCCAGGCCGGCATTCAGGCCATGGCGGACCGTTTTACCTACATGCCCCACATGGGCCTGTTTCTGGTTTTGGCTGCCGTATTGCCGGATTGGCAGCTTTCCTCCCGACACCGGCCCATGCCAGGCTTCATTCTGGCTGCTGTCATCCTGGTGGTGTTCAGTATCGGGTGTTGGCGGCAGGTGGGATACTGGCAGGAGAGTGGGACCCTCTGGCGGCATGCCCTTCAGGTCACCGCCAGCAACCCCCTCGTCCATTATCTTCTTGGAAAACATGAGCTTGATCAAGGACGACCTGCTGCTGCCGTGGAACAGTTTTCCGCCGCCCTGCATCTGGCCCCCCGGTCGCCCTACACCATTCACTACAAAATGGCCCGTTCCCTCCTGGCTCTGCACCGTTTTTCCGAGGCGCGCACCGCCATTCAACAAGCCCTGGCCACCTCACCCGACAATCCTCCCATTCTCATGGAAATGGGCCGCCGTTTCATGACGCCACAGACGCTTGATCTTTCCCTGGGATTTTTCGGCAAGGTTTTGCAGTTGCCCGGAAAAGTTCAGTCAGCCGACCTTTCTCAGGCCCATTTTCTGCTGGCAATTGGCTTGACCGCCCTGGGACACCTCCCGGATGCCATGCCCCATTTGCAAACGGCCCTGGCCCAGCCCGGATCTGAAACTGAATCCCGTTGTGCCGTCCTGACTGCACTCCTGGCTGACAATCCGCAACTGGGAGATGCATTTCCCACCCAGGTTGCCAGTTTGAAGTCGTATTGCGATGGACCGCATTTTAAAAAATAATTCACGTCGAGGCGATGATCATCCTTTCGGCCATCGGCAGAGTCTCCTCAAAAAGCTCCCGGCACGGCCGGTGACACCCCATGTGACACCCCATGTGACACCCCATGTGAATGGATGGCGGCCAGAGAGCTGGATCCCTTTCTCCCTGTTTCTGGAAAACCCAATGCCCGTATGGCCACCAGGAGGCGTGCCCGGACCGTCCAAACCCAGGCATCCCGGCCACTCCCGGCCAGATTGGGCAAAGGTTCCGCCCAGGGGAAGCGCCACCGGTTGCAGACACCGGTCCAGCAACACGTCGATATGCCCCAGATTCCGCCGCAGATACGGCTCGGCAAGAATCTCCGTCAGCTTCGTTTCCACAGATTGCTCGAACCGGGCATACACGTCACCGCGACAGGGAACCATTCACGACCGGGATTCATTTTTAAAAATAAACACATGCCTTCATTCTATTCCATTTTCATGTCCAGTACCAGGAGTTCAAGTCAGCCATGGGTACCCCTTTCGACTTGGCACAATTTTAGCGTAGCGCCAGATGAAATTGTGCCAAAACGAGGACGAAGAGGGGAGGCTTCTGTTGTTCGACTTGGAATTCGCAGGGCAGGCGTTGGGTGTGGTGCCATTTTTTCCCGGACATTTTTCATCCGGGATTACATTGACATCCGTGACCATTGACAGTCGGCGGGTAGCACCCGGGGCGTTGTTTGTTGCCATTCTGGGACCACGCTTTGACGGACACGATTTTGTCGCCGAGGCCGTTGCCAAGGGGTGTGTGGCCGTGGTGGTGAGTCGCCCGCCGGTCAATCCTTTGTCGGTGCCGGTATTTCTGGTCCCGGATACCCAGGTGGCTTTGACCCGGTTGGCCATGGCCTGGCGGCAGCGGGTCAATCCCCTGGTGGTGGCAGTCACCGGCTCCTCGGGCAAGACCACGGTCAAGGAGATGATCACCGCCTGTCTGGTTTCTGGCGGCGATGTCCATGCCACCCGGGGCAACCTGAACAATCATCTGGGCCTGCCGTTGACCCTGCTCGCCATGCCGGCCACATGTCGGGTGTTGGTGGCGGAGATGGGGATGAGTGCGGCAGGCGAAATTCGCCATCTGGCCAGCGTGGCCCCGCCGCAGGTGGCCGTGGTCACGAGTGTCACCTCGGCCCATCTGGAGCATCTCGGCACCCTGGAAAACATTGCGCGGGCCAAGGCGGAACTGCTGGAAGCCCTTGCGCCGTCGGGTTTGGGAATCATCCCCGGCGACAATCCTTTTACTGAATTATTGCGGAGTCTCTGTCGCGGTCGGGTTGGCACTTTTGGTTTTGCGGCGACGGATCCTTTCCGGGCCACGCATCTGCGTTTTGAGGGAGATGGCCAGCGGTTTCGTCTGCATCTGGATCCGGAAGGGGTGGAGCTGGACCTCACCGTGCGGCATCCGGGTCGGTTCATGGTGGCCAATGCCGTGGCCGCCGCCACTGCGGCCCATGCCGCCGGTGCCGATCCGGCCACGATTGCAACGGCCCTGGCGGCTTTCCAACCCGAAGCCGGTCGCGGGGGCATACGCCAAAGCCCCCATGGCTGGCGTGTGGTGGATGACACCTACAATGCCAACCCCGGCTCCATGGCCGTGGCCCTGGATTCTCTCGCACATCTTGCCCCTCCCGGTCATCGGGTGGCGGTTTTGGGAGACATGCTGGAGTTGGGTCCAACGACTGCGTCCATACACGCCGGTCTGGCCGAATCCGTGCGCCAGGCAGCGGTGGATCGGCTTTTTACGGCTGGACCCTGCATGGCTGCCCTGCACCAAGCGGTCAAAAACGATGCCGGCAGGGATTGCCAGCATCGGGATGATCCGGCCCAGTGGCTGGGTGACATCCGCTCCCGGCTCGGGACGGATGATGTGGTGCTTGTCAAAGGTTCCCGCGGTATGCGGATGGAACGAATTGTCCAGGATCTCCTGGCAGATTGAGAAAGTGAAAACATGCTCTACCACCTGCTGTTTCCCTTGTCCGAATGGTCGGGCTATTTATCTTTTCTTAATCTTTTCAAATACATTACGTTCAGAACCGTGGGAGCGATCCTGACGGCGCTGCTGCTTTCGTTCCTGTTGGGTCCCTGGATGATCCGCACGTTGCGGGTCATGCAGAAAAAAGGGCAACCCATCCGGACAGATGGACCCCAACGCCACATCGTGGAAAAAAAAGGGACACCCACCATGGGCGGAACCCTGATCCTGGTGGCCATCGTGGGGCCAACCCTGTTGTGGGCAGATCTGGGCAATGCCTTTATCTGGATGGTCCTGCTGACCACCCTGGGATTTGGTGCCATCGGCTTCTGGGATGACAGTCGCAAACTGCTCTGGAACAATCCCAAGGGCGTGCCGGCCCGTACCCGGTTGTTGTTGCAGATTTTGATTGCCCTGGGTGCGGCATTGCTCCTGAAATTTCATGGCAGCGGTCAGTTTGGCTTGTTGACGGTTCCCTTTTTCAAACATGTCCTGCCGGATCTGGGCTGGTTGTTTCTGCCCTTTGCGGTGTTGGTCATTGTCGGCAGCGGCAATGCCGTCAATCTGACCGATGGGCTGGATGGTCTGGCCATTGGGCAGACCCTGCTGGTGGCAGCCAGTTTTGCCATCATCAGCTATGTGACGGGCCACGTCCATTTTGCCAATTATCTGGGAATCGTCTACGTGCCCGGTGCCGGAGAGATGACGGTTTTTTGTGGGGCAATGCTGGGGGCATCACTGGGGTTTCTCTGGTTCAATGCCTATCCGGCCCAGGTGTTCATGGGCGATGTGGGTGCCCTGGCTCTGGGGGCGGCCCTGGGCAGCGTGGCGTTGGTGACCCATCACGAAATTGTCCTGTTCATCACGGGTGGCGTTTTTGTGATGGAGACCCTGTCGGTGGTGTTGCAGGTGGCCTCTTTCAAGATGATTGGCCGGCGGGTTTTTCGCATGGCCCCCATTCATCACCATTTTGAACTCAAAGGGTGGGCTGAACCCAAGATCATTGTGCGTTTTTGGATCATTTCGGTGATCCTGGCCCTGGTGGGACTGGCCACACTGAAAATTCGTTGAAATGAAAAACTGGGATGGAGGTCCAGGAGGAAGGGCTGTGCCCTTCCTCTTGGCGGGGTTTGGGGCGGAGCCCCAATAAAATCTTTCTTTCCAATTTTTTTTATCTGAGTGTTGATGGACAGCCTCTAAGATGCGTAGTCTGGAAAACCGGCAGTCCGGAAAACCGGGGGTCGGTCAGGGACGGGGCAGAAGGAAGGTAAAGGTTGACCCTTGCCCCAACTCGCTTTCCACCCATATGCGTCCCTGGTGCCGTTCGATGATGCGGCGACAAATGGTCAGGCCCAGGCCGCTTCCCAGAGGAAAATCCACGGCATCGATGTGGGCCTGGTAGAATTTTTCAAAAATACGATCCACGTCTTCCCGGGGGATTCCCGCGCCGTTATCCACCACGGCCAGGCCCACCCCATCGGGAAGATTTCGCAATTCAATGGCCACCTGGCCGGTATGCGCATCACAAAATTTGACGGCATTGGACAACAGATTGATCACGACCTGGATGATCTTGTCCCGATCCGCCTGCAAGAGAAAGGGTTCAGGAGGGACCTTGTTGACCAGTTGCACCGATTTGTTATCGAACAGTTGACGGGTGGCGTCGATGGCTTCATGGGCAATTTGCGCCAGATCGACCTCGGTGAGATGCCACTCCATCATGCCGGATTCAATCTTGGCCAGGTCCAGTATCTGATTGACCAGCCGGGTCAGGCGTTCGGCCTCCTTGATGATGATGTCGGTAAATTTTTTGCGTTCGGCGACGGCCATTTCTTCATTGTCGCGCAGTATTTCGGAGAAGGCGCGGATGGCGGTCAACGGGGTGCGCAATTCGTGGCTGATGGTGGACAAAAATTCATCTTTCAGGCGGTCCAGCTCCTGGAGACGCGCATTGGCATCCTGCAATTGCCGGGTGGCAGCTTCCAACTGGCGTGATTTCAGCTCCAGACGCAGGCTGTATTCGATCACCTGATTCGTTTTGTCGAGGATGCGCATCACCCCGTGCAAATCCAGTTCCTCTCCCTTGACGACGGAAGAGATCATGACCCGCGCCGAGGCGGAACCAATGGTGCCTGTCAGGCGTTTTTCGGCAAAAGCCACCAGATGTGCCGGGGCCTGGGCGGCATCGGTCAGTTTGAGGTGGCGCTGCTGGAGATAATTGGTAAATATGTGTTCCGCCTGTGTGGGGCCGATGAATCGGGAGACCAGTTTTTTCAATTCACCCACGGAAACGAAACCGTTCCATAAATATTCATTGCCGCCCCTGGCCCCTTTTTCGTAAACGTTGACAAAATTGAGGGCCTGGATGCGTTCCACGGCGGTTTGCCGGTCGAACAGGGAGATGGCGACCAGGATGCCGGTATTGGCCAGCATGCTCCAGAAAACCGAATGCGTGATCGGATCGGAGAGGGGCAGGCCAAACAGGGCTTGCGGTTTGAGCCAGGCGATTCCCCAGGGGCCTTCGGTCAAAAAGCTGGTGGCAATCCAGCCGGACTTGGCAAAGGAGGCGAGCAACAGGGTATGGGTCCACACCAGAAAACCGGCCAGCAGCCCGCCAATGGCTCCCCGGCGGCTGGCCCTTTGCCAGTAGATTCCCAGCAAAATGGCCGGTGCAAACTGGGCCACGGCGGCAAAGGAGACCATGCCGATGCTGACCAGGGTGTGGGATTCGCCGATGAGACGATAATAGAGATATCCCAGTAATAATAAGTCTAAAATAATTCCGCGCCGAATGTACAAAATCAATTTGGAGAGATCATCCCGAAAGGCGGTGCGAAAACGCAGCAACAATGGAATGATCAGATCGTTGCTGACCATGGTGGACATGGCGATGGTCTCGACGATCACCATGCTGGTGGCCGCCGACAAGCCGCCCAGAAACACCAGCAATGCCAGCCAGTTTTGTTGGCCATGGATGGGCAGGGTCAACACATAGGTGTCCGGATCCAGGGTGCCGTCCGTAAAAATCAGGCGACCGGCCAGCGCAATGGGCAGGACAAACAGGTTGATGATCAACAGATAGAGGGGAAACATCCAGGAGGCCTGGCGGATGTGATTTTTATTGACATTTTCCACCACCAGGACCTGAAACTGGCGGGGCAGGAAGAGGACGGCCATCATGGCGAGAAAGGTCATGGAAAACCAGGCAGGATAACCACCTGGTATCGCATCGAAGGTCATCAGGCGTTTGCTGCTGGGATCTGCCAGCGCTTTCTGGAACAAATCACCAAAACCATCGAACAATCCGTATGTGACAAAGATGCCGACCGACAAAAATGCCGCCAATTTGACCATGGATTCAAAGGCAATGGCTGTCACCATGCCTTCGTGGCGTTCACTGGCGTCCAGGTGACGGGTCCCGAACAGAATGGAAAACAGGGCCAGCAGCATGGTGACGTAGAGGGCCGTGTTGTTCCAATGGGCATGTGAACTTTCCCCAGAAAACCCGACATCCAGATGATGGATCAGCACATCCAGACTGACGGCCACGGCCTTCAGTTGCAGGGCAATGTAGGGCATGATGCCGATGACCACAAACAGGGTCACCATGCCGCCGAGCAAGGGGTACTTGCCATACCGGGATGAAATAAAATCGGCAATGGAGGTGATGTGATTTTTTTTGGAAATGGTGATGATTTTTCCCAGAAGAATCCACCAGATAGCCGCCATCAGCGTGGGACCCAGAAAGATGGGCAGGAAGCCGATGCCACTGACCGTCGCCCGTCCCACGCTGCCATAATAGGTCCATGATGTACAATAGACGGCAATGGACAGGGTGTAGATGGTGGCATTGTTGACCAGGGAACGTCCTTGTGCTGCCCGATGGTCGGCGTAATAGGCCACGGCAAACAGCAGGCCCAGATAGCTTATGGAAACCAGGGGAACAATGAGTTGCCAGGACATGTCGCAGCATCCACCGAAATCAAGACAAGGGTTCCGAATGAGTAACTATTCGGCCCCCCTATTTTAGTAAACGTTTGAAAAACTGGGAAGGAGGTC
>JADGCO010000128.1:0-5408 GCA_015228935.1 Magnetococcales bacterium
GATGGGCATCCAGGATAACGTTACATATTACGGATGTACGTATTGAGAAATTACATGATGTAACTGAAGAAGATGTCATTGCCGAGGGAGTTGAGCAGATTCAAGATTTGTGGAAATGCTACGGAAAAACGGATGAATGTAAAGCTGTTCATAAGAAAGGATACGATAAAAGAACGTCCGCCATAGCCAGTTACATGTCTCTTTGGGACAGCATCTGCACCAATCCCTGCCACAAATGGGTCAATAACCCTTGGGTGTGGGTGATCGAATTCAAAGCCATGTACGCCAAGTTCGATCCACAAATCAAAATCTGTACTGTCCAACAGGTGACCCGGGATGCCCATGCTCTGGATCATCGAGTATCCAGACACCGTGAGGGAGACCGTGTCCCTGCGATCCTCGAAAATGGTGAGTACGTCTTCAAAAGGGAAGCGGTCAAACGCCCATGAAAAATCTATTTTCGAATGGCATCCAACCGCATCACAAGGTCTCTTGGCCGGAGATGGGTATACCGACGCAACATCTGCATGGTCTGATGGCCAGATATTGCAGCCACCTCCTGGTCAGATAGTCCAGACTCGACGAGACGGGATACGGCTTCATGCCGTAGATCGTGGAAATGGAACCCTTCAACGCCGGCTCTTTTGAGTACCGTCTGCCAGGGTTTGGTGAGTGTATACGGACGACGCACTCCATCTTTCCCGGGGTCTCCAGGGAACACCAGGTCTGAATCCGTTGGTCGGAAGATCCAATTGACCGCCACCCCAAACACTCGAACAGCCTCCCGGGTCAATGGCACAACCCGTTCCGGTTTGTTCCTGGCTTTCGTTTTGTTTGGTGGGATGCTGGCCAGCCGGTTGACCAGGTCAATATCCTGGACCCGTAACCGCAGTATCTCTCCCTGTCGCATGGCCGTCTCCAATGCGATCCGCACAATCCACCCCAACATCGGGTTGACATAGGCGTCGCAGGCCGCCAGCAAGCGGGCTTCCTCATCTTGGACCAGCCGTCTATCTCGCCCAGGAGCAAGACCCGGCTTATCAACGAGATCGACTGGATTCACCTCCAGCCCGATTCCCCATTCACGAATGGCAATCCGATACAAATGTCGGATCAACGCAAAATCGAGCCGGATTGTGTTCCCGGATTTTCCCTCACCAACTCGGCGATCACGAAATTTTGCCAGGATCGGGGCCTTCAGAGTGGCCAGGGTGTATTCCCCGATGTATCGACAAATATTATTTGCCCTGTTGATTTCGTCCCGATGCGTATTGGGTGCCTTTTGGAGGGAGACGCTCTTCAGGTATCGGTCGAAAGCGTCCCGGATGGTGATGGTTTCTGACGCTGATCTGTCAACAAATATCCCCCTGTTCATAGAGTCTTCCGCATTGGCGACAAACGCCTGAGCATCTTTTCGTTTGGGGAATGTTCTGGAGACGACCGGGTAGCCTTTTTTGCGGATCAGGACACGCCAATGACCTGACGGGAGTTTGTGGATCGTAGCCATTGGAGTTCCTTACCATTGGCTAGGTCAGTAAATCAAGAGGCATCCTCACTGTACACAAATTGTTCACGTCATCTAAAACAGACCAAAAAAAAGGGTTGGATATTTAATCCAACCCCTTGATTCTTTTTGGTGAGCCGTGCTGGAGTCGAACCAGCGACCCACAGATTAAAAGTCTGTTGCTCTACCGACTGAGCTAACGGCCCAACGCAGACCGGTCTCCTGGACTGAAACCACATCATCCCGTGTGTGTAGACCGGAAACACGCATCCTAGCAAAAAATTATTGCGGAGAAAACCTCTGAAACGCACCTGGTTGAATTTTTTTTTGGAAAATGGTGGAAAAAAGTAGCAGAAAATGAAATATTCTGGTATATATATTGCTTAAACAAGGGTTTGCGCCTGATTCGAATCAAATCAAAAAAACGGTGTCTACCGAAGGATTTTGAACCTATTGTTCAAAATATACTCTAAGAAAGATTCAGGAGCCTGGGTTGACCGAATCGGCGAGTCTTGCTGAAAATAAACCATATTTTGATAACGTGCCCGGGTCCGGGTCGAGTTGAGGGGCCGGTAAGCGGCGAGGGATTGGTGAATTGATGGTGTACCAGAATGTTGGGAACGATGCAACGAGGAGAGCCTCATGAATTTGATGTGTTGGCATTTTGAAATCGACACCCTGCCACATTTCAGGGAAACAGAAGCTGAAATGCGGGATGGCCGGGTAACCCTGTGTCTTCCTTTCGGCGTGTGGTCCGATCCCTCTTTGCCCGTCAATATTGTGGTTGAGATTTCCCTGGACGACGCGACCCCCTTTTGTATTGGCTTTGATCTGGATAACCCCCGTGGCCATGTGCGTGGCATCACCCTGGACGACATTGCCGTGGAAAGGCTTGCCAAACGCCAGACAGCCCGCTGGTATCTGGATATGGAAGAAAATCTGGGCCGCAAAAATAATCGGTATTATGAGGCCTTCGTATACAATCTTCCCCGCAATGCAAAAATTCGCTACGAAATCAGGGTCCAAACTATGGGACAGGCATCCCATCGGCTTGGACCTCATACGCTCTACAGTGCCCTGCCCGATTTTGCCCGCGACGACATTCTGGCCATTTCAGCAGGCAATGGCTCGATTGATGATGCCTTTGCCCTCTACTACAGGCAGGATGAGCGTTTCCATCATTTGCGTGCCGATCTGCTGGATATCAAGGCCGTGCGAATGAATTTCCAATTGGCGGTAGGACATCATTGGTACGATTTGACCCAACGGGGCTTCAATCCGGGCCAACTGCCAACCCTGCCGTTGATCAATCCCTTCCATGATACGGTGGTCATTTCAATCCCAAAGGCGGATATCGGGCAGATCGACCATGTCTGGTGGCGCGGTGAACGTTTCGATCTGGAAAAAAAACACCAGGTCGGTCAGGCCAGGATCATGTTCATCAACGACTGCCGCCACACTCTGCATGACTCGTTTGAATATCCGCATTCAGGATACAATCCGCCCCGGACCAGTACCCGGATGGCCCTGCGCGATGAACGGTCTCTGGGCAGCAGCCATCCCAACAGTGCCGAAGGAGAAATCGGCTGCGGTTACATGTTTACCCTGGATGCCTATCGTCGGCATCGTCTGCCACACCTCTGGTCCTTCAATGGGGGATTTTTGACCCTCCTGGCCCAGGAGTCTCCAAAAGATCTGGACATCATGAAAGCCGATGTGGCCCATGGTCTTCTGGAACCCACCATCGCCGGAGCTGGAGGCCATTTTCTCCCCTATTTCCAGGAAGAAACGAATCGCCATGCAATCCAGGGCGGTATCGACATGGTGCGCAATATTCTGGGCCACTGCAATACGGTATTTTTCCCGGAAGGAAAATATTATCGGCAAACCCCCAATGTGACTCGTGCCTTGCAACGTGCGGATCAAATTTGTTTTCTGGTGGTGGATGGTTCCACGGGTTTCTGGCCCTACCGGGAAACGGTCCAGACCAACGCCCATGCCGATGGGATCTATATCGACGATCATTATCTCTGGCAGGATCGGGAAACGGGTCTCTATCTGTTGTTCATTACCGATGAGGTGCGGGAAAAATTATTGGCCGCTTCTGCCTGGGAACGGCAACGGGGTAAACTCGAAAAAGATTTGCGGCGCAAATTTTTCTATTTTGCCGCCAATCCAGAGATTCGCCGCCATCACCTCATGGTCTATGGCGACCATGCCAGTCGGATTTCCGGCAACGGCTGGTTTGCAGAGACCGACGCATGTTGTGAAATCGACCGACGGTTGGCGTTTGAAAGTGC
This sequence comes from Magnetococcales bacterium, assembly GCA_015228935.1. Taxonomy (NCBI): domain Bacteria; kingdom Pseudomonadati; phylum Pseudomonadota; class Magnetococcia; order Magnetococcales; species Magnetococcales bacterium. The sequence goes on from JADGCO010000128.1 coordinate 3,805, forward strand.
CCTGGAATGGATCGCCGCCCACCCGTGGATCCGGGCCATCACCACTGCCAACCTGAATCCCGATCAGGAGTGTGTCGGGACGCTCGACATGCAGTCCGCCATTGCGCCTGAACTCGATCCGGGAGGAGTGGCAGGCAGGGATGTGTATGGCAAGGAATTTCACCTGGATGCCTGGTACGACAATTGGAAGGTTTTTCCCTCATTCTGGATGGGACAGACCCTGGAAGAAATATCCCAGGGCATGGAATATGCCATACTTGACTGGCCACCGGCCTATCACAATCGCCTGTATGACCTCGCCAGAATCTCCTATGGCTTTTCCCTGCATCGGGCGTTGTGGAACAAACAGTCCATCAGCCCGATTGCCGGTCTGAATATCAATGAACGCCATGATGTCATCGAGCCGGATGATGGGGCCATCACCACGACCTTGCAATGCCGGAATGCCCAGGTCTACCTGAACGCGGCGGTCTGGGCTGAATGGGCAAAAACCGACGCAACGACGGAAACATTCTTGAACAGTGGACCGCTCATGGAGCCGTTGCGTTTCGTTCGCTACCGCAACCTGAAATGGCGTGCCGAACGGTTTCGGGACCGTCCCATCCTGGAAACACCTCTGCATTGGGACCGGGATGTGGCCCCCAATTCCATCTTGTACAATCGCAAGGTGCTGGTGGTCATGGACGAAAATGGGGGGCGTATCACCCATCTGTTCACAATGCATGGGGGTGTGCCTTGCTGTGTCAGCGGCACCTTCAAGGGCTATTCTTTTCTGGCCGGTGACAACAAGTACGGAGAGACCCGGATCTGCGCCGGTGAAATCGTCCAAAATACCGTTTACACCCCCAATCATGCCTACATTGCCTGTGACGTGCGGCAGAGTCGTGGCAGTACTGGAAAAAAATATGATCCCCGCAGTGGCGTGGCGCGGGAAGTGGAGTGCCATTATCCAGACAATTTCAATGCCTATCGCATGACCCAGGTCAGTGCGAATACGGTGGAATGGTCCTATCAAAGGACAGGCCCGGCTCCGGCGTGGACTTTGGAGTCATTTCGCAACCACCTGGCCATGGATCGGGAGGCGCGTCTCCATGGCCATGAAGGAGTCGTGTTTCACCAGGATCCACCGTTTTCCAAACGTATCTCTTTGGATGATCGCACCCTGACCATTCGCTATATCGATGTGCAGCCCGGCCATGTCGTGGCCAATGAGTTTTGTGCCGATCTGAATGGGGCCGTGCAGTTGGGACAGCGCCACCGTTTGCACTGGGTGGACGATCATACGGTGGAGTTTGTGAGCGGTGAAAAACGTACCGTGCGTCTGGAACTTCTGGATCGCTGTGTGTTGACGGCAGAGACCCAGGAAGGCGAAGATAATCTGCGTCTCCATCGGGTATTGACCGACTGTATCGAAATGGAAGCCCCGGAAGGGGGAGCCTTTGCCTATCGCATCATTGTCGGCGAGGATTGAACGAACGATATATCCGAGAATAACCCTGACAAACCAGACATGCAGACGGACGAACGACGTGCATAAGGTCAGGCAGTCGGAGGACAGACGGGCAATTGGAGGACAGACGGGCAATTGGAGGACAGACGGGCAA
>JADGCO010000128.1:5507-10125 GCA_015228935.1 Magnetococcales bacterium
TGGAGGACAGACGGGCAATTGGAGGACAGACGGGCAATTGGAGGACAGACGGGCAACTGGAAGGCAGACGGGGAAATTGGAGGGCAGACGGCAGGCATACAGGCAGTTGGTTGGACAAGCGGGCTGAAAACAAAATTAGGCGGACTGGAATCAGAAGGATCCGACTTGCAAACAGCGCGATCAAATGCTTGCAGGTTTCTTTTTGCCACGGACACTCGAGGATGTCGATGTGGCCTTGCCTCGCTTGCGAATCTGACCGGCACGGACCAACGCCAGACGGGCCTCTTCTTCGCGTCCCTGGTCCCGCAACAGATTGGCCAGGTTGTCATAGGCTTTGACGTTGTCGGGATTGGTGGAGAGTCCACGTCGAAACGCCGCTTCAGCCTCTACAAGCCAGCCATGTTCGACCAGCAGACGACCGATGCTGTTGAAATGACCGGATCCCTTGGTGCTTTTTTCCAGCATGGTCAGGTAGTGCTGGCGGATTTCATCCCAACGGGTGGCCACCTCCAGAACACTTCCCAGATTCAAGTCAGGTGGAACGCTCCTCTCGGCAGCACGGAGGGTATTGCGAATTCCCAGCAGAGTGCGCGTCAATTTTTCATTTTCCGACTGATGTAACTGCTCAACCATGCCCGGTTGCACCACTTCCGGGGAGAGAGGGGACGTTTGTTTGGACACCCAAAAGCTCCTTCGTCACTCAGAACAAATTACCTGAAAATGTCCCTGCCATCCACGACACCGGCATTGAAACGAACCGATTCGCCGGGGCTCCGTCCTGCATGGCCAGAGGATATCGCCGTATTTCATCTGGTCAAGAGAGTTGCAGCCAAGAGTCCATTCAGTCAGTTTAGTCTACAAAAAAAAATCCACGCATGCCAGTAAAAGCGATCAACAAAATTGACTTTTGAACCAGGGATTGGTTCTCTGGTCGGAGACGGGTTATATTGGGTCAGGTTTTCTGACTGGGAATTCGGGGTGTGCCGTGCAGCGGATGGAAGGGATCTCACCGGACAGGTTCCGGGTAATTTTGATCGACGACGATCCATGGGTTGAGCATCTTGTGCGCAAGACCTTGGCTGAACAGCCCGGTTTTGACCTGCATGTGGTGCAGAATCTGGACCACGCCGTGACTGCCGTGATGCGGTATCAACCCAATCTGATCCTCATCGAATTGATGACAGCCGGCGGGGATGGCTTTCAGGTATTGGCACAATTTGCGGATCAACCGTTGATTCGGGAATTGCCGGTGATTGTACTCTCCTGGCGACGCAGTGCCGCCGGCAAGGCGCGGGCTTTTTCCCTGGGCGTGGATGATTATCTGGTCAAGCCGGTCGAAGCTGAAGAGCTGTTGGCCCGGTTGCAACGGCATGTGTCGGTGCATGTGGCGCGTGTGCAGTTGCATCAGGCCGAGGCGCGCTATCGGAATCTTTTTGAACACTCCCTGGATGCCATATTTCTGGTCGATGGCAAATCCGGTCGCATCATGGATTGCAATCCCTCGGCCTGTCAGTTGTTGTCCAGGAACCGGGGCGAGTTGCTGGGTCTGGAAATGCGTGAATTGTTTCATGCCGACCAACCCCGGGGAGATACCAGGGGCATAGGCACGGAAGCCGATACCTTCGTCGTCGCAGACCCGGGTGGACCCCTGTTCCTGATGGATGGTCACGGAAAACGGGTACCGGCGGATATTGCCGTCGGTGAATTTACCCACGGCGAAGAAAAATTTCTGCAATACATATTTCGGGATGCGACGGAGCGCCTGCGGGTTGAAGAGCGCAACCGGCGCAATTTGCAATCCCGCCTGACCATCAGTGCCTTGTTGCGGACTGCTCTGGCTCCCTTGTCCCTGGAAGCCCAACTGAAAGTGGCGCTGGATCTCGTTTTGTCGGCACCCTGGCTCTCCATTGAATCCAAGGGGTCGTTGTTTCTTGTGGACGAGGCAACGGGCGATCTGATCATGATTGCCCAGCGGGGTCTGGAAGAACCCATTCTCTCAGCCTGCCGCCGGGTACCCAGGGGGTATTGCCTGTGTGGGCGTGCCAGCCTCGGTGAAGAAATCGTCTTTTGTTCCAATCTCAATCATGACCATGACATGCGCTATGAGGGTATCAAGGATCATGGCCACTATTGTGTGCCCATTGGCTCCTCCAAAGGGGTTCTGGGTGTTCTCAATCTCTACCTGGCACCGGGACATACGCAACAGGTCGAGGAAGAGGAATTTTTGCGCACCGTCGTGCAAACCCTGGCCGGTCTCATCGAACGCAAACGGGTGGACGAGGCCCTGCAAAAGGCCAAGGATGCCGCCGAAACCGCCAACCAGGCCAAAACCCGCTTCCTGGCCAATGTCAGCCATGAAATTCGCACCCCACTGAATGCCATCCTGGGATTTTCCCAAATCCTGATCAAAAACCGGGAACAATTCCCGCTGCGTTTTCGCCAGTATCTGGAAAACATTCTGGTCAGTGGCGAAAACCTGGTGGAAATCATCAACAACGTTCTCGATCTGGCCAAGATCGAGGCCGGCAAGCTGCATGTGGAGATGGAAGATATCGATCTGCGTCTGTTGTTGCAGAGTATTTTCCATGTTCACAAGGAACCGGCCACCCGCAAAGGGGTCCAAATGAGTTATGGCCTGGGACCCGACATTCCGCGCCTGGTCTGTTCGGATCGGACCCGGATCAATCAGATTTTGACCAATCTGCTTGAAAATGCCATCAAGTTTACCCCTGCCGGACGCCGGGTGGAGGTGGGTATTTTTCGCGATGGCCATGAAATTCTTCTGATGGTGGCCGATCAGGGCATTGGCATTCCGCTGGCAAAGCAGGCCCTGATTTTTGAGCCTTTTGAACAGGCCGACGGCTCCACGACCCGTTTGTATGGTGGCACGGGGTTGGGATTGTCGATTGTCAAGAGTCTGGCTGCCTTGCTGGGGGGAGAGGTCTCGGTGAAAAGCGCCGAGGGGCAGGGGGCGACCTTTACCGTGCGTATTCCATTGGTCGAGCCGGATCCCAAAAAAGCAACCGAGGCCCAACCGGAATGGAATACTTTCCAGTTTCCAACCGACACCAGGCTGCTGTTGGTGGAAGATAATGCCATGAGTCGGGACATGCTGTTGGCGGCGTTCCGGGAGGTGGGTCTGACGCCGGCGGTCGCGGAAAATGGGGCGCAGTGTCTGGAAATGCTGGCCCGGGTCCACCCGGACCTGATTCTCATGGATTTGCATATGCCGGTGATGGATGGTTTTGCGGCCACCCGCCGCCTGCGCAGCATGGATTTGGGGCGGGATATTCCGATCATCGGCATGTCCGCAGATGCCTTCCTGGAAAGACAGAACGAGGCCAGAGAGGCAGGGGTGACCGATTTTTTGACCAAACCCGTGGATCTGGGTCGTCTCATGCCACTCATGGCGCGGCTGCTGCACCAGCGACCCATGCTGCTGCACGATCCGGGCAAACCGCCGCTTCCAACGGAGTTGCGCCATACCGCCATGACAGAGCTGCGGGCCATTGCCAGGTTGCCCCCTTTCCAGTCCCGGTCCATTGTCGTGCGCTGCGAGGCGGTGTTGGAAATGTGCGAACCCTATACATCGCCATTGACGGACATTGCCGAACGGGTCCGCCAGGCGGTTTTTTCCCGCCAGTCCAATCAGATTCCCGAAATCATCCGGGAAGGGGAAATCTGGGTGGAGCAGATCGGTCGCGTGGGGGAGTCAAAGGAGGGTGAATCATGAGTCAGGGAGCGGTGGGAAGCTGTTGGGGGTGCGGCAGTGGTCTGGGCTTGTTGCACCTTGGCTATCGGGATTCCTGTCCACAGTGCAGCCGGGATACCCGGGTCTGTCGGAATTGCGAATTCCACGATCCAAACTGTTACAACGAATGTCGGGAAAATCAAGCCGAACGGGTGGTGGAAAAGGACCGTGCCACGCATTGTGATTTTTTTCGCATCAAAAAAACGGGAAAAGGTCCTGCCGTTGTCGATCCCGAGGTCACGGCACGTCAGGCTGCCGAGGCGTTGTTCAGGAAACCGGGTCAAAAGCACGACTCCTGATAATATCGCCGGTTGAGAACCAGGCAGCGGTGATCACAGGGCATGATTTCATACACCATGGAGTGGTGCATGCGTGGCTCCCGCCCGCAGTAGCGGGTCAGACAGTGTTTGAGAATGGCCTGGTCACTCTGGCCATGATCCAGAATGGCGTTCCATTCAACCTCCTTGTACCCCAGGGTCAGGCCAAACCAGTTGCAGGCGGATGTACCGGGCTGCCCCTGCCCGACTCCCGGCCCGGAGAACAAAAAAATCGTTGCCAACAGGGCCACGATCCTGCCCGTTTTATTTTTTTGCATGACCCGGACGCCGCAATTTGTTGAATTTTCGTGTGCCATCTGGCCATCTCAAGTTTCGAACAGTCTCGTAACCTTGCTCGTCACTGACCAAATTTTGGCTTTTGACGACTGGTTGAGGAATCATCCTTGATCTCCCGTCCAGTAGGGGTGATCTGCCGTCGGGAATGCTACCTCAATTCAACTCTATGGGCCACGCCCCCGGAATCCATATTGAGCCCAACCCATGTTCGTCATCTGTAGTGCAAAATCTGATTTATTTCAATATTTTACTA
>JADGCO010000129.1 GCA_015228935.1 Magnetococcales bacterium
TATTTTCTCAAGATATTCTCCAAATTGCTACCGATCCAATTGCCGGATTTAGGGTCATGCGTCCGCGCGTCGCCATTCTGGGACGCCATCACGACGGCACCTTGCGCGATATCAGCATCAATCCCCATCTGCCCACGGACGACCGGGTCATTGTCTTTCGCTTTGATGGTCAGCTCTTTTTTGCCAATACGAGCTATTTCGAAGATTCCATCCTGGCCGCTGTCTCCACCAAGCCCGAAGCGAGCCACATTCTGATCGTCGGTGACGGCATCAACCGCCTGGATGCCTCCGGAGAGGAAGTGATTCACCATGTCGTGGAACGCATGCGGAAAAATGGATGTGTTGTCATGTTTTCCGGCCTCAAAAAACAGGTCCTGGATGTCATGCGTCGTACCAGGCTTTTCGACCAGGTTGGCGGTGACCGGAATATATTTCCTGATGAATACATGGCACTGACCGTCATCTATCAACAATTGAATGATGCGCACCATCAGCCCTTGTTGAATGGATGAAATGGTGCAGCAGGGAGTGGTTTCGGACTTTTCAAACGTTTTTCATCCGTGTTGGCTACTTGCCGGATTTTTTTGAGGGAACTCATTCAGGAGACTTGTTTGTGGACAGCTTTCGCCGAAAAAAATACACACCGTGGTACCCTGCCCTACCTGGCTGGTCATGCTGACTTTCCATCCATAGTGATCACAGATGCGTTTGACCAGAGAGAGACCGATACCGGAACCGCCATGCCGGGACGAAACCCGGAAATGACGCTGAAAAATCATCTCCGTCTGCTCGGAACGAATCCCGCAGCCACTATCAGTGATGGAGAGGGTTGTCTTGTCCAGAAGAATGTCGATTTTGCCCTGATCCGTATAGGCAAAGGCGTTGCGGACCAGATTGGCTGTGGCAATGAACAACAATCCCCGATCCGCTTTCACGACCAGGGTCGGATCGACCTGCACCGTCATCTGGACCGGCTTATCCTTGAGTAAAAAGCGGTGTTTTTCCACGACCTCGTCAATCACATCCGCCACCTGGGCATGGGATTCGATGGAGAAAGTCTGTTGCTCACGCGACATCAACAACAGAGCGGTTCCCATTTCCGTCATGTCGCGTGCGGCACGATCCAGGCGCAGAAGGCGAATTTTGTGCTTCTCCGACAGGGTTTCGTCGGCCAGCAGAATTTCCAGTGTACTGATGATCACGGCCAGGGATGTCCGTAATTCATGACTCAAATCGGCTGTAAAAGCGCGTTCACGTTCCATGAAAGCGCGAATGCGCGCCAGATGCAGGTCAAAGGCATTGGCCAGCCTGCCGACCTCGTCATGAGAAAAATCATCTGCCAATGGCTGCGACATCTCCTCGGGTTGGCGGGTCTGGATGCGTGTGGCCAGCTCGGTCACCGGAGCGATGATGAGACCAACCAGCCAGATGCCGCCGAGAGCCGAGACCAGAATGACAATCACGACACCAGCCGCAAAAAACAGGGTGAACCGATGTTCACGCTTTTGCTGCAAGGAAGTGTCGAAAAGGAAAAAATACCGCAACCCTTCCCGGTTTTCCACGGCAACCCGATACGCAAGGGAACCCAAGTTCAGGTCATGTCGTCCCGGAGCCAGTGTACTCAGATAATCAGGAATCTCTTTGCCAGGCAATGATGGATTCTGAACATATCCCTGCAACGTTACTGTATGAGGGGGCAGGGAGTTGGGATTGCGTTCACGACGGGCAAAATAGTCGTCCAACTCCGCAGTCAGGATGGTATCGACCAGACGCTGACCGAGATCACGCATGGCCAAAAGCGTGGCAGCGGCCATGAACATGCTGACCAATGCGCCGAACGTGGCAAAGGAGATGGCCACACGAAAGCGCAAATTGTGCCGGTAGCGCCTCAACGCAACACCAACTGATATCCGATGCCACGCAGATTGTGCAAAAGGGCCGGCAAACCGGGTTTGTCGATGGCAGATCGCAAAGTATGAATATGCACCCGCAAGGCATCGCTGTCAGGAGGTGAATTGCCCCAGACAGCCTGCTCGATATCCTGCCGCCAGACGACACCCGGCGAACGTTGCATGAGCAACTTCAAGACGCGCAGGGGAATGGCCTGGAGTTCCAGAGACCGATCACCGCGACGGACCTGCATGGTGTCCAGATTGTATTCCAGATCCGCCACCTGGAGGATCCGCCGCGAGGAGCCGCGCCCGGTGCGCCTGGCCAGGGCCAGGATGCGCATTTCCAGTTCCTTGAGTTCGAAGGGCTTTGCCAGATAATCATCGGCCCCGCTGGCAAAGCCGACCACCTTGTCGTCCAGGGTGGTGCGGGCCGTCAGCATGATCACCGGTGTATTCTGTTGCCCCTCCTGGCGCAGTTTCTGGCAGAGGGTGATGCCATCCATGCCGGGCAGTTTCAAATCCAGAACAATGATTTCATAGGTATTGACCAGGGCCAGATGCAGGCCGGTGATGCCGTCCATGGCCGAATCGACAACATGGCCTTTTTCTTCGAAATAGTCACAAAGGTTGGCAGCCAGGTCAGCGTGATCCTCTATGAACAATATACGCAACGAGTTGTCCATCACATTCCCACCGCAAGCACGGTTTCATCATGACTTGACCGGCCTGGCCTGACACACTCGTTTCGCCAACACCAGCCGATCAAGAGTGGTACGGATATCAACTTGAGTGTGTTTTATTTAGACGGTGACAACGTTTTGCCGGCTTGCCGCATCTTCCCGCATCCCTTTGACCAGGGCGGCCACAATAATGACCGCTCCGGCCAGCAGGGCCAGGATCATGACGGCGAAGCTGATGTTTTTGAGCAGGGCAGTCGTATCCGGGGTCAAAGGGGTGATCATCTGCAACTGGGAGAGATAGACCGGAATGACGAAGGCACGACTCACCAGCACCGTGAGCATGATGACGCCCATGACGAGTTTGATGAGGTAGGGCTTGACGTAGGTGGTGCCAATGGCTCCCAATTGAATGCCAAACAAGGAGCCGGCCAGAATGATCATGGCCAGACGCACATCCACGAAGCCACTCAGGGAAAATTTGATGGTTCCACCGAAACCCATGACGAAAGCTGTCACCAGTTCGGTGGCCGAAGCCATGATGCTGGTAAGACCCAGGACATAAATCTGGGCCGGAACCCCCACAAACCCACCCACGGCAATGGTGGCGGCCAAAAGACCGGTCGCAAAACCGAGCGGAATGGTAAACAGGATGGAGACCCGGGTCTTGAGGCTGGAAAAATAAACCATGGTGCCGGGAATATGAACCGACTGCACCCACAGGGCAAGACGACCGGGTTTTTCCGCTTCATGGGTTGTACCGGAACGATGGATGCGGATCGCATCGCGCAAGACAAAACCGCCGACCAGGGCCAGAACAATGACAAAGGCCACCGAAACATAAAGATTGGAACCGGCATCGCCAAAGGATTTCTTGATGGCCTCCTGGAAATGGATGCCCACCAGGACTCCCGCTTCGGCTGAACTGCCCATGATCAGCCCCATCTTCCAATCCACTTGCCCATATTTGGCACGTTTGATGGCTCCCACCAGGGCCTTGGGAAACTTGTGGCACATGTTGCTCGCCACGGCCACAATGCCGGGTACCCCCATGCTCATCATGGCCGGGGTCAGGACAAAGGCCCCGCCAGAACCAATGAAGCCGCTGACCATGCCGCCAATGAACCCAACGATGAACAGGTACATGATATTGGCCAGATCCAAATGGATAAAATTGATCTCTTCCACCGCGTGTTCCTTTATTCTGAGAGAGGGTCCCTGTCCTCTGCCGGGAAAAACCAACCCGGGAAGAAAACGACTATTTTTTTGCCTTGATGCCCAGGACGTTCCAGAAGGCTGCCGTAAAGAAGCCATGGGCCATGGAGAACAGAAACGCGATCAGGATGGGAACCAGGGCGTAGTAACCACCCAGGGTCGTATAATGCAACACGTCCTGTTCCCTGAAAAACAGCAGGGAGTACATGCCGACGACGATCATTCCCATAAAGAGGGCAAGCGAAATTTCCCGTTGCCGCTGTTGCTCCGGGGAAGAGGTTGCGGCATGCGTGAGATACTCCAGGGCAAAATCCTGGTCGCCCCCTTCCGCCAATCCAGCCGCAGCGAACAAATTTTCCAACGATTTTGCCTGGAATTTCATGTCATGCACTCCTGAAAAAGTTGCTGGTGGTCCCAGGTCAAAAGCACGATTTGCGCCAATCAAATTTAATTAATGATAACAATATGTTAAATTTGAGTTAACCGGACGTTCCCGAGTTTGGGTATTGCACTTTGCAACAGTTCATGAACGCATGCCGACACGGCATTCTGTTTGTCATTGTATTTTGGTGGGTAAATGGGCCACAATGGCACTGTTGCAGCTTGAAACACCCGGGTTGCAGAGCGCAATAGAAGTCCCTTGTCTTCACACTTGCCAGCGGACTCACCGAATTCCAGGGAAGTCTCTTGTTTCCACACTTGCCAGCGGACCCACAAAAAATCCATGCCAACGGTTCCCAAGCCGACCACCTCCCTGCGGCGCAAAATCACCCTGGGCTATATGGCCATCGGCGTTTTGATTCTGGGCCTGTCGCTGGCGGCCTACATGGAACTGCGGCAACTGGAAAAACGCCTCGCCATCGGCAGCCGCATTGAAAATTTTCTCAATGTAATCCTTGAGTTGCGTCGTTACGAAAAAAATTATTTCCTGTATCGGAAAGAGTCCGACCTGGAAGCGTACCAGCACTGGATGCAAACCGCCCGGGAACTGCCGGAACACCATATCCAGGAATTTGCTCTCTTCATGTCTCCCGGGATTGATCTGCGCCGGTATATCCAAATCTATGGAGAAGCCATGGACGCCTATGTCAACTCCCGTCTGACGCAGCCAAACGAGATGGCAAAAGTGGAAGAGATGGTCCGCCAGGCCGGCAAGCGTGTGGCCACCTTGGCCGAAGAGATGGCCATTCTGGAAAAAGAGCGTCTGTTCGCCACCCTGGCCGGTCATCGCCGGATATTGGCCGGGGTGATCGTCATCCTGTTTTGTCTGGTGCTGGCTGCCGGACACATTCTGGCCCGCATGGTGACCCGCCCCCTGAAAAACATGGAACAGGCCATGCGCCAGGTGGCAGAAGAAAATCCGGAACACATCGACATGACCTCGAACGATCAGGAAATCAGTTCCCTGACCCACGCCGTCAACCGCATGCTCCAGGATTTGCGGGTTCGGCAGCGGCAACTGGTGCGTTCCGAAAAGCTGGCCTCCCTGGGAACCATGCTCTCCGGTGTGGCGCATGAATTGAACAATCCCCTGTCCAACGTCGCCACATCCTGCCAGATCCTGCTGGAAGAACCGGATCTGCCCGACCTGCACCGCGACATGCTGCGTCAGATCGATGAGCAAACCTTGCGTGCCCAACACATTGTACGATCCCTGCTTGATTTTGCCCGGGAGCGGCCCTTTCAGAGGGAATCTGTCATGGTGGCAGGTCTGGTGGAAGATACCCTCGGTTTGCTGCGTGCCCAGATGACCACCGACATTCAGGTCGAGCGGCACATGTCCGCCGATTTGACCGTTCATACGGACCGACAGCGGTTGCAACAGGCCTTGCTCAATCTCATCAAAAACGGCATCGATGCCCTGCAAGGCAGGGGCAAAATTGTCATCCAGGCGCGTCTGTTGTCGCAGGCTCCCCCCCTGACCGGCAATGATCCTCTGCGTCTGGTGGCAGGCCATGTCCAGAAATGTCGTTCGGGAAAGGTGGTGGAAATCCTGGTTCAGGACACTGGTCCGGGCATCGAACCGTCCGTATTGCCGCGCATCCTCGACCCCTTCTTTACCACCAAGGAGGTTGGTCAGGGATCGGGTCTGGGACTGTTTGTCACCTACGAAATCATCGAAGAACATGGCGGTTGTCTGGTGGTGGATACCCGACCCGGCATTGGCACGGAGTTTCGCCTGCTGCTGCCCCAGGAAACCGCCCCTGTCATCGGGAACGTTCCATGAATCCATTTCGCCTGTTGATCGTGGATGACGAAAAAATTGCGGTGAAAAACCTGGAATATGTCATGCGCAAGGAGGGCTACACGGTCACGACCGCCACTTCGGGAGCCAACGCCCTGCGGCTGCTGGATGAACAGTCGTTCGATGTCGTCCTCACCGACCTGCGCATGGACAAGGTGGATGGCCTGGCCATTCTGGATGCCTGCCGTCGCCAACAGGCCGACACCGAGGTGATCATCATCACCGGTTTTGCCACGCTGGAATCCGCCGTGGATGCCATGAAACAGGGGGCTTTTTCCTATATTGCCAAACCGTTCCGTCTCGACGAGGTGCGCCGGGTCACGGCGGAAGCCACGGAAAAAATCCGTCTCAAACGTGAAAATCAACAGCTCAAGGCGGAGATTGCCTGCTATCGGGGGGAGTACCACATCATCACCCAGGATGGGCGCATGCAGCAGCTCCTGGCCATGGCGCAGCAAATCGCTCCCACCGATTGCAACGTGCTGATCACCGGCGAAAGCGGTGTCGGCAAGGAGTTGTTTGCCCGTCATGTCCACAATGGCAGTGGCCGGACCAGCAAGCCTTTTGTGGGCGTCAACTGCGGGGCATTCAACGAAGAGCTGCTCGAAAATGAACTGTTCGGCCACGCACGCGGGGCCTTCACGGGGGCCGGCACCGAACACAAGGGTCTGGTGGAAGCGGCCCGGGGCGGGACCCTGTTCCTGGACGAAATCACCGAAATGCCTACCGCCATGCAGGTCAAACTGCTGCGCGTCATCCAGGAGCGGGAAGTGCGGCGCCTGGGTGACACCACAGCCGTTTCCGTGGATGTGCGCTTCATCGGGGCCACCAATCGGGATCTCGCCGAGGAAATCCGCCAGGGGCGCTTTCGCCAGGATTTGTACTATCGAATGAATGTGGCCATGTTGACCGTTCCCCCCCTGGCAGAGCGCAAGGGGGATATACCCCTGTTGAGTCACTATTTTTTGCGGCAGTGTTCCCAGCGGTTCAACAAGGAGGTGACCAGCATTGATTCCGAGGTCATGACCCTGCTGCATGCCTATGATTATCCAGGCAATGTCCGGGAGCTGCGCAACATCATCGAACGCGGCGTGGCCATGACCAAGGGTTCAACGTTGCTCCGGACCTGCCTGCCGGAATACATGCTGAATCTGGAGGTGCAAGCCATCCGGCGTCGGAATGGACGGGTTCCCACTTTGGAAGAGCGGGAACGGGAGTACGTCTTGTGGGTTTTTCAGCATGAAGCGCACGGCAACCAGACCCTGGCAGCCCAACTGTTGGGTATCGACCGGGTTTCCCTGTGGCGCAAACTGAAAAAATATCAGATCCATGCACACGAGGAGACACCCTGAGTTGGATCAATTTGTGTCTCCGGAAGTGAATAAAAAATTGCAGCAGTGATTCTGCTGTCAAATCGACATTTGCACTCAGTCAATATGTAACAATTTGAAATTTAATCTATTATCTTGACATGCTTCAGGACAAGGGGGGATTTTTTGGTTGATTATCAGTGGGCAGGTGGAATACAATCACGTCGAGGCCGGGTGGAAATGGTGCAAGTCTGGTTGCTGGAATAATTCTTGCTTCCATTATGAAAATGAATGGTTTGACATCATGGATGGGGTACAAAGAGACTGGGCAGTGGGATTCAGTAAAAAAATGATTGTGATTTTTTTGTCAAGATTAATGCGGGGAGTCAACCAGTGAAAAAAGTTTCTGTGATTAATTTTAAAGGTGGTGTTGGAAAAACAACAATTGCGTTTCATCTTGCATGTTATTTATCAAGAGACAGCAAGGTGTTGCTGGTGGATATTGATCACCAATCAAGTATATCACTTGTTGTGCTGGGTCAAACGCTTTGGGGAAAAATGGTTAAGGAAGGGTTAACAATTAATAAGTTGTTTGAATCTTATTGCAATAGGAAAATTAATTTTCCAGGTGATGAGATTATTGTATTTAACGCGATGCACAAAAAAGATAATAGAGTTGACATTTATCAAAATCTTGACTTTGTTTCATCTCAGTTTGAGTTGGACGATACAGAGATTGATCTTGCATCAACCGTGTATGGAACACCGGCTGTTTCAGATTGGGAAAAAAGAACTCTGATTGCAAGGTGGTTGGATTACATTTACACCAATGGTCGGAACTATGACTATGTCATTTTTGATTGTCCTCCAGCAACTAAAATAGTCAGTCAAAACGCAATCTCTTGCAGTGATTGCTTTGTGATCCCTGTGATTCCAGATGAATTATCAACCAGAGGTGTCACGCATTTCGAGTCGCTTGTTAAGAACAAGATTAATTTGAAATTAGAACACACAAAGCAATATGCACGTATAGACGACGGGCAATGTCCTAAAAATTATGTCAGCAAAACTGCTTTGGCAGCTATCATTCCATTCATGGTCAAACAAGCTGGGAGAGCGGCTTCGGGTATGACAGACATTCATACCAACCAATTAAATATACTTAAGAATCGATGGGGTTCTGCTGTTCTCAATACGATTGGCAAGAATTATATTGGAGTGCCTGAGTCTGTCAGCAACGGCTGGCCCGTCTGGAATTGGGGCCGGAATAGTAAAAATGTTAAGCCTAACGTAATAGAGATGATGGACAAAATATGTGAGGAACTAAAACAACGAGTTGATGCGCTATGAACGCAACAGATGCTGATAGATACTATCGTGAAGTTATAGAGATTATGAAATCTCAGTGCGATGTTTATGCTTCCATGCATCCAGACAAGAATTTTTTAAACACATATCTAACCATTTTAAACTTCTTGCAAAATTATTCTTTAAAAGACCTGGATACATTATTAAAAAAATCGGCCAGTGTCCGGGATTTACAAAAAAGTTTCAATATTTCGGAACCAGAAATTTCTACGCTATCCTGCGATGAAATTAAGTCTATTGTTAAACGTCAGGATATTCCCAAAAAGATTTTGGAAAAAATTGCCTCAGAAAGGTTTTTTGTGCCTATTGGTTCTGTAAAAAGTTGTAACAAAACTCAGTTAATAGAAAAAATATTGAATCAAGTGGAAAATGAACAGATTCATTCTACTATAGCTTCTGTGGCAGGCCGGTCCGATTTTATCAGAAAACAACAGACCATGGAAGATGTACGATTATCTTCTCGTGATAAAGATGAGGTTTCGTGAATAGAGGAGACGTGCCTCTGGACGATTTTACTCTTCCAAACGATCCAGTTCTTCGACAAAACGTTTATGGTAACGCAGACGTTTGATGTGGCGTTTGGCATGCTCCCTGGCCGAAGATGCTGAAGATTCTGCCCATGCGGCGGTCAAGGCATCATTCACGGCGGAAATTTCTGCTGCAATCCGCTGCTCGACATCCTGCCGCAGGGCGGCGAGTTGCTGACTGGCGGTAGCATGGGAGGGGGTGATCATGGCCAGAGCCTCGCGCATCTCCATGACTTCCAGCAAAAATTCCGGATCCCCTGCCATGTTCTCCTCGTTGCCGGCAGGGGAGGGAGAGAGATCCCCCCCCTCCAGCAAACGCAATAGATACTCCCCACGCTGCAACGGATCGCGCAGGGTGCGCCAAGCCTCGTTCAGTTGCGTCACCTGCTCCAGGGAGTAGCGCCGCTCCTGAATGGAGCGCAGGGCAAACCGGTCGGGATGAAACAGTTGCTGCTTCTCCCGATAGACAGTGTCCAACTGGTTGCGGTCCACTTGAAAAGCCGGAGGCATGCCAAACAAGGCAAAATAATCCACGCCCGGATCCGGCGGCTGAATGATTTTGCAGCCGTCACAGAATGGACCCTTGCCGACGTTCTTCCCGCAGGACCAACACGAATTGCCTGACATCATGAATCACCACTGCCCCACAAAGCTGTTTTTCCCTCTTGACCCATTTTCGCGGCAGACCCGGGTCCGCCTCTTAGAGGCTGCCTGATAACTTGTTAATTTCAAAAAAAAACGAATGAAAAACTGGGATGGAGGTCCAGGAGGAAGGGCTGTGCCCT
>JADGCO010000130.1 GCA_015228935.1 Magnetococcales bacterium
TGTTGTTTGCATACCAAGCCACTTGTTGTGCATCGATGTTACCGCTGAATTCCGTGTCCTTGCCGCCGGAACGACAGGCATACTCCCATTCCGCCTCAGTCGGCAGGCGATAATGCCCAACACCTTTGGCATTCAGCTTGCGGATAAACTCATGGACATCGTTCCAGGAAATATTTTCCACCGGACACCCTTTGCCACAAAGTGAAAAATAAGCCGGATTTGATCCCATCACAGCCTGCCACTGACCTTGCGTGATCTCGTGCCTGGCAATCTCGAACGTATCCAGACATACCTCATGGATCGGCTTTTCTTCGTTATGTCTGTCCTGTTCCTCGCTTCCCATCTGAAAACATCCACCGGGTACCCGCACAAATTCCATGCCAATCGATGCCTCGGAGGCCCCAGACGTTACTTGTGGTGTCGCATGGGAACCTTCATCTCGGATCTGTCGTGCTTCTTGTGCCTTGATGTCTGCCTTCTCTTGGACCTGTTCTCGTTCTGCCCCCCTGCGCCCCTCTTCCGCCATGAGTTTCACCCAAGGTATCATCACCAACACCAGCATCCATCCCACCGACTTGTTCTTTATCATGATTCGCCCCCCAGATCGGGTTGAAACTCATCGGGCCATCATCACGGATCTGTCACACACTTTTGAAAAAAGCCTTGGATGCCATATAGTTCCGGACCCTGACCAGATCAAAACCTCCATGGCCCCCCTATTCCAGATCAACATGATTTTGAGTCTGAATCTTAACGTATCTCAAGACACAACCCCTTGGCAACAAAAAAGTGGCCATCAAGGAATCCTGAATGGATATTCCGTCTATCAGATTTCGATTGATTTCATGATCACCTTCAAATCCCGCAGCAGGGCATTGGCCATGGCCAGACGCTCCGCCTTCACCTGGGGGCCACAATAACGGGAGCGCAGGGCATTGACCTGGAGATTTTCCAATTCCGGATTGAACACCGGACCCAACTGCGTATTTTGGTAGGATTCGACCAGATGGATGAGTTGCCAAGTCAGTTGAGCCAGGTCGAGGGGACGATAACTCTCCACAAATTCCGAGAGAAACAGCAGTTTTTCAATCTGACCGGTTGCATCCTTTTGCAACATGTCCAAAAATCCCAGCAACAGGGCCACACGCTCCTCTCCCTGCCAGACCGGTTGCCGCACACAGCAGAGGGCGCACGCATGTTGCGAGGCCGGAAAGAGGTCACGTATCCGTTCGGCAACGACAGGTTGAATAGGGCGGTCCACATGCAACAGACGCACATAACGTTCAATAATGATTTCAGGAACCACAAGCAAAGTGGTCTCTCCGGAAAATTCGATGGGACAACCCAATTTTTCCTGAGTCAACATGTCAACGATGCTGGTCAGGGTCGCACCATCCAGGCCTGCCAGCGGCAACACGGCCTCAAAAGGTTCCCGATCCTGGCGATCCGGCGTAAAAATACCGGCCAGCAACAACTCCACATCCACGGGCTCCAAACGGTCGATCCGGTTGGCAACCAGCCCATCCAGGGGTTGATCCACCCGCATCCGGTCCCGGATTCGTGTTGCAGCCCGATCTTCCAGGTGGCGCGTCCGGGTCAGAGCGCGTCGCATTTCGGCCAATACCTCTTGATTCATGGCAAAGTTCCTCGCTTCTGTTCCTGATTGACCCTGCACTCCGGACCGGCCAAAAAAAACGCCCCTCCCTCGGCGAGGGAAGGGCGTTTTGAGTCGCTGACAATCAGCCTGCGGAATACTCGCCCTGGGCATCGACGTTTTCGATACCGGCCAGTTCCTGGAGTCGGCGCCAGTTGGCCAACCGATCTTCCATTGACCGCAACAGGACCTCGCTGGGCTTGCCATCCTTGTCGAAATGCTTCACAAACCGGCCTTCGGTCTTGGCGAAGGAGAGGAAGTCAACCCGTTCCTCGACGCCATCCTTGCCCTTTTTGTGATGCCAGTCGCGTTTCAGGGAGGGATTGCCCTGGAGTGACAGGCGGGAAGCGATGGTTGGCCCGGCATCCGGATTGTACACGTAGACCGGGAAAGCCCGAGATTCCACCGCCATGACCGCCTGCTGACAGGAGACATCATCGGCAACCTGATGCTCGGGCTGACAGGTGGTGTAGACGTTGATCACCGCCGGACCATCGAAACGCAAGGCCTGCTCCACGGCCCGGTAGAAATGGGTGATCATGGGGCCGACCGTCTGCACCACAAAGACCCGCGGATGCATCATGGCAATCAGGCCGATCTCCTTGCGTCGTTCCTGTTTGCCCATGACAGTCTTGCCATGAACAGACATTTTGGCATCCTGACCAATGAAGGTCGCTGTGGAGGCCTGGCCACCGGTGTTGGAGTAGACCTGTGTATCCAGGATGAGAACCTTGATGTTCATGCCGGAGGTCAACATGCGCGACAGGGATTGGAAGCCGATATCGAGCATGGCTCCGTCACCCCCGAAGGCCCACAGGACATGGTCCTGTTTGCCCAGTTGGTCCCAATGGGCGCGGATACCCATGGCCACCACGCAGTTGTTTTCGAACAGGGAGTTGACCCAGGGTACCCGGAATGGATTGAACGGGTAGGTGGAACCGTACACCGTATTGCAGCCGGTGGATGCCACGATGCCATATTTATGGCCGACCACTTCGTTGGTGATGGCCAGCAGTTGCCGAATGACCGAGGCTTCACCGCAACCCATGCAGGATCCGGCACCCCCCACATACTGGTTGGCGTCCTCGTTGAGCATGATATCGACGCGGAGTTTCGGATTGATGTACTCGGCGGGGGTATTCGGGCTGCTCTTGTAGAAGTCCCAGATGGAGAAATAATCCGGGAGATTGTCTTTGGTCTTTTTGATCATTTTGAGGGCACGGTGATCACCGCAGGCGGTGACGCACTCGCCGCACCCTTTGCACTTGGTCGGATCGACGAAAATACCGAACCAGGCACCGCCCGGGGCATCGGGTTCTTTTTCTTTTTTCTTTTCGTAGGTTTTCCAAAACTTGGTCGTCTGGACGACCTGTTTCCGGATGAGGTCTTTGGTGCGACCGTCACAAAACTTGTTGACTTCCGTATCCAGGTTGGCCGGGGTGATGACCCGACCCCAGATGGCCGAATCGGGGCAGTTCTGGACACACTCCATGCAGGCCACGCAATTTTCCGACATGTATTCCGGGAGATCCGGGGCAATGTAGGAAAAATCACGATAGGATCCCGTGCCGGCTGGAACAATCGAGCGGGCCACGAAAGGATCGGCTGGCTGACCCGATCCCCGTCCGGAATTGTAGGCCTCGATAATCTCCCGTGCCCGATTGGCGTCATACCATTTGGGGGTGGGATGCGAATAAATCTTGGCGCGCTGACTCATGCAAAATCCCTCCAATCGTGGGCGGACTTCATACCGCCGCGCCGATGCTTAGATGAAGAAGGCGTTAACGTCCTTACCCTTGGCATCCCAGTCCAACTTGCCCTGGGCCAACACTTCGGGTGGCGTGGCGTCCATGATGGCCCGGGTCACTTCCATAACCCTTGAGTATCCCTGTCTGGCGGCATTGAGGTTATCCTCGACCACCTGCCCACCCCGCTTGCCGAAGTATTTTTCCAGGGGCTTGCGCACCTGATCAAACATGACCTGCTCGGAGAGGTTGGCATTTTCCCGGAACGGGGTGACCCGCAGAAACACCCCCAACAAGACCACACCCTGGAAGCGTTGGATCAGGGAGGAGTCGGACTTGCAGGCTTCCCGGGCGATGGCGATGGTATCCACTCCGTAGAATCGGATGCCATTTTCCCGGATCACATATTTGGCATAGGACGGGATGGAGTTCCACAACCCTTCCGGGGTGGTTTCGTCGGTATGTTGGAAGACGATACCTTTGTTCTGGAGACCCACCAGGGGGTTACCCATGTGCCAAGTCGTGGGGTCCATGAGGGGAACGAAATCGACCTGTTGCAATTCGCAGTGGGTCAATATTTTCCCGGACGGTGTCACGGTCAGATAGGTATTGGTTGGCAGACCTTTCTTTTCTGAACCGTATTTGGGTGCGGCCTGGACCTTGAAGCCGAAGGTGTCACCCAGAATGGTGGCGATAATCTTGTTCGTGGTTACCGACCCGTAGCCACCGACGGAGTGTCCCCGGACCGAGAAGGAGCCGACGGGGCGTACATCGGGTTCGGTTTCCGTGGCCAGGCTGGACGGGTGGTCGATACCCAGGGTGAAGAAGCGCTTGCCCTGGTCGCCGGCGAGCATGTTTTTCACGACGGCGAGGATGTGTCCCGGGGTCACGTCGCGGGAGCCGAGACCGGCGGAACCCGTAAACACATACGGAATCCGATCCATCTTGGTAAAGCCCGGAATGCCCATGACGGCTTTGGCCAGGGAGGCTTCGATATCGGTGGTCAGGGGGTTGTCCACCATGGTTGGAATATCGCACCGTTCCAGCACGGCGATGGCTTTACAGTTGCGCAACACTTTGGCGATCTGCTCGGCGGGGAAAGGCCGATAGCAGGTGACGATCACGGCACCGAGCTTGATGCCCAGATTTTTGCGGACCATATCGATGGCCGAGCTGGCTGTTTCAGCCAGGGTACCCATGGCGATGATGGCATATTCAGCATCATCCATTTGTACGGGTTCGATCAGGCCATAGCGGCGACCGGTCAGTTTGTAGTACTCATCCATGGCGTGTTCGATGACGCCGGGGAGTTTATCGTAGAAAAACCGCTGGGCGATGCGACCCTGCATGTAGGCATCCTGGTTTTGCACCACGCCAATCTGCATCGGGTTGGCAGAATCGAACACGGGCCGGATACGATCCCGGGGATTGCCGAGGTAATCGCGGACCAGTTCATCTTCGGGATAATTCAAATTTTCGATGGTGTGGGTACCCAGGAAGCCATCCTGGATGTTCATCATGGGGGTCAGACCATCTTCGGAGGCGCGGCGGGCGATCAGGCAGAGATCGGCCACGGCCTGGATGCTGTGGGCGAACAGCATCCCCCAGGCCACGTCGGCGACACCCATCACGTCATCATGCCCGGCATGGACGTTCAGGGATTGCACGGTCAGGGCGCGGGCACCGACGTTCAGCACATGAGGCAACCGCTTGCCGGCAATGGTGTACAGGACCTCCTTCATCAGGATCAAACCCTGTCCGGAGGTAAAATTGGTCACCCGTCCTCCCGCCAGGGCGAATCCTTCGCAGGCGGAAGCTGAGGAGTGTTCGGATTCCAGTTCCATCCAGGCCAGTGGGGTTCCCCAGACATTCTTGAATCCATTTGCCACGGCCACCTGATACAACTGGCCCATGATGGTCGATGAGGTGATGGGATAAGCTGCTGCACCATCCGTGGCCCGGGTTTCAACATAGGCGACAGCATCCGAACCGTCCCCCGTCCCCGGGATGCCGGGATAGGGAAAAAGCTGCTGCTCGGGTTTGAGAGTGGCCATCCAGACTGCTCCTTGGGTTGGTTTGGTTCCATAATCCCCGGCGTCACGTTCTTCTCCCTGTTCGGGAAGAGGGGAGCCGGGTTTTTCGTATTGACGGACTCCTGCCATGTAACAGAAGGGTAAATATTGACGTGTCCAGTATGGTTATAGCAATCCTTTTTCGTTCAGGCAATGCATCTCACGCCGGCTCAAAATTTTCGGCGTCCGGCCAAAGCCTGGTAGAGGGTCGATTCATCCAGGTATTCCAGCTCACCTCCCATGGGCAGTCCGTAGGCCAGGCGCGTGACTTTCCCGACCAGGGGTTCGGCCATCTGGGCGACATAATGGGCCGTGGCCTCTCCTTCGACAGTGGGATTGGTGGCAATGATCAACTCGGCGATCCGGCCCTGGTGCAGACGGGCGGTCAAGGCGGCAAAATGAAGCTGTTCCGGTCCAACCCCATCCAGAGGGGAGAGCCGCCCCCCCAAAACATGATAGACGCCGCGAAACAAGCCGGCCTTTTCCATGGCCAGCAGGTCCGATGCCTCTTCCAGGACGCAGAGCATGGTTTGATCGCGTTGCCGGTCGGCGCAGATCCAGCATAAATCCGCTTCCGCCAGATTGTGGCATACCGTGCAGGGACGCACTTTTTCCCGCAATCCTTCCAGGGCTTGGATCAACAGGTTGATTTCGCTCTGTTCCCGGCGCAGCAGGTGTTGCACCATGCGCTGGGCCGACTTGCGTCCCACTCCCGGAAAGCGGGAAAAAAGGGCCACGGCCTTGGTGACGGAAGGCAACCCCGGGGTAATTTCGCTGCTGAACATGTTGATTTCAGTACACCAACGTCAGGGCAGTTTCAGGCCGGGAATGTTCATGCCCCCGGTTACCTGGGACAATTGTTGCTGGGTGATTTCCAGCAAGCGCCGCTGGGCATCGTTGAAGGCTGCCGCCACCAGGTCTTCCAGCATTTCGACCTCTTCGGGCTGCAGCAGTTTTGGATCGATGCGAACCTTTTGCAACTCCTGTTTGCCATTCATGGTCACCACCACCAAGCCACCACCGGATTGGCCCGTCACCGTGGTCTGGGCCAACTCCTCCTGCATTTTGACCATCCGTTCCTGCATCTGTTGTGCCTGTTTCAGCATATTGCCCAGATTTTTCACAGTCGCCTCGCTTTCGACTTTTGCCGTCAGAATTGATATTCACGCCTCACCTGCCAGGGGTTCCACGGCCACAATTTCAGCCTGAAACACCTCCATCAGATGCCGGATGACCGGGTGTTCCCGGATTTCGTCAGTCAGGGTTTGCTTATGCTCCTGTGTCTGTCGTTCCTGGCTTTCCTGCCAGCTCTCTGGACGGGATGCCAAGGATGCCTCTTCCACGATCAGTCGGGTACCGCCAAACCCTTGTTGCAACAAAAATTCCGCCAACATTTGCTGGAGACGAACTGCGGGTCCAAAACAGTCATGGGTCAGGCGCAAATGGATTGTTTCCGGTATGCCGCCGGTCCCGGCACAAAACTTCAGACAGGCCACCTGCCCGCCCAATCGTCGAGCCAGAGAGGGGGAGTTCCGGGTTGTCAGTGTCAGGAAATCCTCCCAGGAGGCAAGGGTTCGCATGCTGCCGGTCCGATTTTTCTCCGGGTGGATCGTAGCTGCCGACGCTTGCAGCATCCCCCCATCCTTGTGCAAAACCGTTGCGGCTTCACCAGACACCTTGATATCTGCGTTGGCAATCGCTTCCTGTACCCTCCCATCCTCGTGCAATACCGTTGCGGCTTCACCAGACACCTTGATGTCCACGTTGGCAATCCGACTGGAATTCCTCTCCCCTCCCCCGGACAGGCCCCGGTCGTCGCCAGCAAATCGACTGGAATTTCCCTCCCCTTCCCCGGGCATGTTCAATCTGGCCCTGGCCGACTGACCGGAATTATCCTCTCCTTCAGCAGGCCTTTTCGTGCCCGCTCCGACAGACTGACCGGGATTCCCCTCCCCTCCCCCGGGCATGTTCAATCTGGCCCTGGCCGGCTGACCGGAATTTTCCACCCCTTCAGCAGGCCTTTTCGTGTCCGCTCCGACAGACCGACCGGGATTCCCCTCCCCTCCCCCGGACATTTTCAGGATCAACTGACGCAAATCGGGTGCCTGGCGCAGGTAGGTGACCCGCAACAGGAGCATTTCCAGGGCCTGATAGGGGGATGCAGCGACCTGGAGATCCCCGCGCCCGCGCAACAGAACCTGATAGAGCATCTGCAAGTGTTCCAGGGGAAAATTGTCCAGAAAAGGAGGCGCGGGTTCCAGATCCAACGCCGGTGGTTCCGACCTGCTTTCCTGTCGCAGAACCCGTGACCGCACCCCCAGATGCAGCAATTCGAGCAGGTCATTGACGAGAATGTCCGGTTCCAGTCCCCCGACAAAAAATGCCTGGATGGCCTGCAACACTTTGTCTCCGGAACCTTCGGTCACGGCGGCCAAAAGGTCGATCACGGCATCCCGGTCGGTCAGGCCGAGCAGATGGCGCACATTTTCAAACAGGACGGCACCATTGCCGTGGGCGATGGCCTGATCCAGAATGGAGAGGGCATCCCGTACCGAGCCATCCGCAGCCCGCACCACGGCTGCCAATCCCGCTTCATCCCAGGTTACTTTTTCCGTGGCCAGAATATGGGCCAGATGGTCTTGCATCACCGGGCGCGGGACCCGTTTCAGGTCATAACGCTGGCAGCGGCTCAGGATGGTGGCCGGCAGACGGCGGGATTCGGTCGTGGCAAAGATGAATTTGACGTGGGCCGGGGGTTCTTCCAACGTCTTCAGGAGGGCATTGAAGGATTGGGTGGTCAGCATGTGGACTTCGTCCAGAATGTAGACCTTGAACCGTGCGGATGCCGGGGTATAGCGAACCATTTCCAAGACTTCCCGCATTTGATCGACCTTGGTGCGGGAGGCGGCGTCGATTTCCAGGACATCCGGATGGCTGCCGGTGCGGATTTCCAGGCAGGAGTCGCAGGTGCCGCAGGGGGTTGCCGTCGGTCCGGTCTCGCAGTTGAGACACATGGCCAGGACGCGGGCCAGGGTGGTTTTGCCCACCCCGCGTATGCCCGTGAACAGGAACGCATGCGCCAACCGTCCACTCCCCAGGGCATTGATCAGGGAGCGGGTGACATGTTCCTGTCCGATCAGGGTGGCAAAACCCTGGGGGCGCCATTTTCGCGCCAGTACCAGATATGCAGACATCTGTTCGGCTTCGAATCCGACCGGTCTGAACCGTCAAAAGGGGGGCAATGAATGGGGCAACAGCCCAAAAAACTTCAACGATGAAGGGCGGCTCCGATCAGGATGGTTGCGGCACCCGAAGGATCCCGTTACCGCTGCTACCTTCCGGTCCTGGCGGGGTTCACAGGTCTTCGCTGCGCAGTTCCTGACCATCAACGCCGCCCACACTCCCACGCATGAAATCAATTAAACAACGTGACAGAGAAAACGCGGCTCCCTCTCCCTCTCTGAATGACATACCAGCATGCCTTTCGTCAAATTTTTTTATCCGGCGGTCCCGCCCTGGTCCGGTCAAATTTGACTTTTTGCCCATGACAGAGCATGCTTTCGGTCGCGGGGTGGTTCACCAATTTGCACGTATCAGGATCCGGCCATGCAGGATGTTCGCTGGCAGCAACGATTCCAAAACTATCTCAGAGCCTTGCAAACGCTGGACGAAGCGGCGGAACTGGCCCGGGTACGGGCATTGACGCGGCTTGAACAGCAGGGATTGATTCAAGGTTTTGAGTTCACTCACGAACTGGCCTGGAATCTCCTGAAAGATTATTTGGAGGCAAAAGGGTTCACGGATTTGATCGGTTCGAAGGACGCAACGCGCACCGCGTTTAAAAACGGTTTGATCGAAGCGGGCGAAGTGTGGATGGAGATGATCCGGGCACGCAATCTGACTTCACACTCCTACAGCTCCGATATTGCCCAGGCCGTCGTTGATGATGTCCTGTTGAAGTTTTATCCGGCTTTTGTGGCCCTGGCCAAAGATTTTACCACCCGGCATGACCAACACGATATTGACTCATGAAACATGGACTCAGCGTTGCCACGGTCGAAAAAATCCAGGGCGTCCTGGCACGTTTCCCGGAAATCGATCAAGCTATTCTCTATGGTTCACGCGCCAAGGGCCATTTCAAACCGGGGTCGGACATTGATTTGACCCTGCTTGGGGCAAACCTGACGCTCAAACTTTGTTCAATAATTGCCGAAACCCTGGATGACCTGCTCCTGCCCTACACGATTGATCTCTCGGTTTTTGCCCAACTGAATCACCCTGAATTGCAGGAACACATCGAGCGCGTGGGCCTGGTGTTTTATGAGCGGGTCGTGCGGGAAACATACCCAATAAATGGTGATTGAAATACGCCTTTGCTGAAACCAACATATATCAGATCGAAAACGGCATGTTCGAGGTTCGGCTGGAACAAGACGCCGTCTGGCTTTCGCAGGAGCAGATGGGGCAATCGTTTGGTCGTGAACGGTCGGTGATTACCAGACATCTGCGCGACGTTTTTCTCGCAG
>JADGCO010000131.1 GCA_015228935.1 Magnetococcales bacterium
GTGTTCATGCCATGGAGTATACCATATGTCGGCTATCCAATGCAAGGATTAGTACATCGTCTCAGTGTGGTCGGAAGGATTTATTTCCCGGGATGCGGCAGACTTGCAGGGGCGGGTTCAATACTTCCAGGCTGTGCAGGAGCATGTCGTTGGCCTCTTCCACGGTGAGGGCGTTGCCTTGCTCCGCAAGCAGCAGACGGTCACAACGCTCCATGGGCATTCCCGCCCAGAGATGAAACGTGTGGTTCAGTTGCCGCCAGTGAAACAACCTGGGCGAGGGTCCTTCCATGATCTTCCAGACCTGATCGAGGAGAGGGTCGGTTTTTTCCAGGCATTCCGGACAGGAGATGTAATACTCCTGGCTGCGCACGTTCCAGAAGGCCACGGTCCGCACTTCCATGATTCCCGCCAGCCAGTCGGAAAACACATCGAGGATGGGTTCAACACCGGAAATTCCCGTCAGTGCGCATTGCAATTCTTCGAGACGAAATTGTCGTTGCATCAGGGACGACAATGGGACAAGTTTTTCTGGATCCGGAATGTTCAACGCATGCAAATTCATTTTCCTGGCCCCGGGACAAGGTGTAAGAAAACAGGAAAGACGGCTGGAACGGGAAAAAACCAAGCGATTTCCATGCCAGATGAAACAAACGGCTTTTGA
The DNA here is from genome assembly GCA_015228935.1 of Magnetococcales bacterium. Taxonomy (NCBI): domain Bacteria; kingdom Pseudomonadati; phylum Pseudomonadota; class Magnetococcia; order Magnetococcales; species Magnetococcales bacterium. The sequence continues at coordinate 662 of JADGCO010000131.1, forward strand.
CTCTTCTTCTGCCGGGAATATTCCGGAATAAAATATGGTGGGGTCTTCATGTCGGATTGCAGTGGAAATGAAGGGATGTTATGGGTTAACCTTGTATGGTAAGGATTACATGAGAATCCTGTGCCGGGAGCCGGGCCAGTGCAGGGAGTCGGGGTTTCCGGGAAAAATCGGTCGTTGGCAACAGGTTGCCCCCGGTTCTCATGCAAAGAGGCCAGGGTTTCCATGCCGATGCGAAAAATTGGCAGCCATGTCGTCCCGGATTCCTGAGGATGGAGCCAAGGTTTCCTGGAAGAAGGGAAAAAAACAGGATTGTTCGTGAGGGTGTGAGTGTTTGTGGGGATGTGAGTGACAAAAAAGGGTGAGGGGTTTGCATGAAAAAAAGCAGGTGGCTCAACCAGCGCATCCAAAAAGGTGCATGGTTGCTCTTGTTTCTGTTTTGGCCAATGCTCGTCTGGAGTGCCGAGGATCGTGCCCCCATTGACCGCTTACAAACCTTTCTGAATGGCATGAAAAGCATCGATGCGGATTTCACCCAGGTGGTATCCGATCCTGCCAATGGCAAAAAAACCGAGTTCAAAGGAAGATTTACGGCAGTCCGGCCCAATCTGTTCCGCTGGGATTATCGTCTTCCCTACGAACAGGTCATCGTATCGGATGGTACCTGGATTTGGCACTATGAACCGGATCTCATGCAGGCGACCCGGGTATCTGCCAGCCAGATGGAAAAAACTCCAGCGGGGTTTTTGATCACCGGCAAGCGGGTCGAGGATGCCTTCTCCTGGAAAGCCGTCCCCGATCCGGATTGGCAAACACCGGCAGTGATCCTGCGCCCCCGCCAACCAGACAATAATTTCCAGGAAATCACGGTGACCCTGGATCCGGGTGGCGAAAAAATTCGTCAAATGATCGTGGTCGATAATCTGGGTAACCGTTCACTTTTCACCTTTCAGGACATGCGCCATAATCGAACCCTGGAAAAGCAGGGGTTCCGGTTTGTACCACCAGCGGGTGTGGATGTGGTTGCAGAGTAGAGGGAGATCGGATCATGCCATCATTCGATATTGTCTCGAAGGTGGATTTGCAGGAAGTGGACAACGCCGTCAATCAGGCCGCCAAGGAGTTTGGCAACCGGTTTGATTTCAAAGGGTCCAAAAGCCGGCTGGAACGCGAAGAGTCCGTGATCAAACTGACCACGGAAGACGAATTCAAGCTGGAACAAATCCTTGACATCCTGCGCGGTAAATTCATCAAACGGCAGGTGGATCCCAAGTCTCTCGACTTTGGCAAGATTGAACCCGCATCGGGGGGGATGGTCCGCCAACTCGTCACCATCCGGCAGGGAATCGACAAGGATCTGGCCAGAGAGATCGTCAAAAAAGTCAAAGAGTCCAAAATCAAGGTTCAGGTGGCCATTCAGGGCGAGGAGGTGCGTGTTTCAGGCAAGAAACGAGACGACCTCCAGGAAGTGATCGCCCTTCTCCGGAAAGAGGATCTTGGCCAGCCCATCCAATTTGAAAATTTCCGGGATTGATGAATATGTCGGGCAAAACAGACCAGAAAATCGGCATGATTTCCCTGGGGTGTGCCAAAAATCTGGTTGATAGCGAATTCATGCTGGGCCAGTTTCGAGGACAGGGATATCAATTCACGCACGATCCTGAACAGGCGGATATTCTTGTCGTCAATACCTGTGCCTTTGTGGCCGAAGCCGAAACCGAATCACGCGAAGCCATTCGGGAAATGCTCGCCGTCAAGAAGGCGCACCCAGATAAAAGAATAGTTGTTACTGGTTGTCTCGCCCAGCGTTACGGGGAACGCTTGGCCCAGGATCTGCCGGGCCTGGACGTCATTCTCGGCTCGGGCCAGTATCAGCGGCTCATTCCCCTGATCAATTCGATCAATCCCAACCCCGAACAACCCCTGGTGGGTCTGGGACCACCGACCTTTCTGCCCAAGGGAACCGCCGAACGTGTCCTGACCACGCCCAGTCACACGGCCTACGTCAAAATTGCGGAAGGGTGCAACAATCCTTGTACGTTTTGCATCATTCCCAAGCTGCGGGGTCCATTCCGTTCCCGAATGCCCCGGGACATCGAACAGGAAGTCCGGCGTCTGGCCAAACAGGGGGTCAAGGAGATCAATCTCGTCTCCCAGGATACGACACTCTATGGTCGGGATTTGAGTCCCCGTACCGATCTGCCTTCGCTTCTGCATCGTCTGGGAGATATTGATGGCATCGAATGGATCCGCATGCTCTATCTCTACCCGACCCTGATCAGTGACCGCCTGCTGATCACGATCCTGCGCCAGGAAAAGGTCCTGCCCTATCTTGACATGCCGTTGCAACATTTTCACACGGGGGTTTTGACCCGTATGAAACGGTCAGAACGGGCAGGCTCGGTCAGGCGCTTGTTGCGCCGTATTCGGGGCGTGCTGCCCAATGCCATTCTGCGGACCACGATGATCGTCGGTTTTCCCGGTGAAACCGATGAAGAGTTTCAGGCCTTGTATGATTTTGTTGCGGAAGCCCGTTTTGATCATCTGGGTGTGTTTACCTACTCCAACGAGGAAGGGACGCCGGCAAGCCAGATGTCCCAGCAGGTTCCCCATCTTCTGGCGCAGGAACGTTCTGCCCGCCTGATGGCCCTGCAACAATCCATCAGTCGGGAAAAACTCGCCAAACTTGTCGGTCAGGTCCTGCCGGTCATGGTGGATCATGTCTCACCGGAAAGCGGTTTGTTGTTGCAGGGCCGTTACGCCGGGCAGGCCCCCGAGGTGGATGGTGTGGTTTATATCAACGACGGTTCACGCATCGAACCCGGGCGCATCGTTCCGGTTAAAATAACCGAATCCCACGAATATGATCTGGTCGGACGTGTGGTGGCCGTCACCGGGGAGAGGCCGCCCGGATGAAGGCTTCGGGCAGTGGTCTTGCTCCGCTGGCCGACCGGATGCGTCCGACATCCCTGGAACACATTCTGGGTCAGGAAAAGTGGACCGGCCCTGGCGGCCTGATTCGCATGGCCCTGCTGCATGACCATATTCCCTCGCTGATTTTTTGGGGACCACCCGGGTGTGGCAAGACCACTCTGGCCCGGGTCATGGCTGCCCAGACCCGCAACCGCTTCGAATCCATGTCGGCGGTCTTTTCCGGGGTGCGCGAATTACGGGCCGTTGTGGAACGGGCACAAATGGTTCGCAAGACCGAGGGGGTGGGCACCATTCTGTTTGTCGATGAGATTCACCGGTTCAACAAGGGGCAGCAGGATGCATTTCTGCCGTTTGTCGAAGACGGCACCCTGATTTTGCTTGGGGCCACGACCGAAAATCCCTCTTTCGAACTGAACAACGCCTTGTTGTCGCGTTGCCGGGTCGTGGTTTTGGAACCCTTGACTGAAGCGGCCCTGGTCACCTTGTTGAGCCAGGCGCTGGCCGATCCGGAGCGTGGCTATGGTACCTGTCCAGTGCATCTGGAAGAGGGTCTCCTTGCCGAGATTGCCCGGCGCTCGGGCGGGGATGCCCGCCATGCCTTGAATCTCCTCGAAACCCTCATGGAGCTGGCCGGAGAGCGTGCCGAAAGTTTTTCGGAACATCGCCCCGGCTTGGCTGATATTGAATGTTCTCCGGAACATCGCCCCGGCCTGGCCGATATTGAAGGTTCTCCGGAACATCGCCCCGGCCTGGCCGATATTGAAGGTTCTCCGGAACATCGCCCCGGCTTGGCCGATATTGAAGGTTCACCAGAACGTCGTCTCCGTTTGGCCGACCTGGAAATCTCCCTGGCCCGACGCTCTGCCCTGTTTGACAAGGCCGGCGAAGGTCATTACAACCTGATTTCTGCCCTGCATAAATCCCTGCGTGGTTCGGATGTGGATGCCTCCCTCTACTGGTTGGCCCGCATGCTGGAAGGGGGCGAGGATGGTCTCTATATCGCCCGGCGCATGGTGCGGTTTGCCACCGAGGATATCGGCAATGCCGATCCCCAGGCCCTGGCAGTGGCCTTGCATGCCCGGGACGCCTTTCATTTTCTGGGTTCTCCAGAGGGGGATCTGGCCCTGGCCCAGGCGGCGGTCTACCTGGCTACTGCCCCGAAAAGCAACAGTATTTACAAAGCCTTCTCTGCTGCCCGCCAACAGGCTGCCACAACGGGACATCTCACGCCGCCGCTCCATATCCTCAATGCCCCCACCCACCTGTTGAAAAATCTGGGTTATGGATCTGGTTATCGCTATGCACATGATTACGAGGATGGTTATGTTGCCCAGGATTATCTTCCCGACGCCCTGCGCGGCCAGCATTTTTATCAACCCGTGACACGCGGCTTCGAACGCGAAATTGCCCGGCGTTTGGCCTATTGGCAACGCCTCCGGCAGCAGGCTGCAAAACATGATCATGAATAATAATCCCGCACGACAGCGGAGCATCCTGTCATGAAAATGGTCTTGATGATTGCCGGTGGCGGGGCATTGGGTTCGGTGGCCCGGTACCTGGTCAGCAGTTGGGTTTATCAGTGGCTGGGACGGCAATTTCCCTGGGGTACCCTGGTGGTCAATGTCGGGGGATCGTTTCTGATGGGATTTTTGCTCCATTTTTTGAGTGAACACCTGCCCGTTTCTCCAGAATGGCGGGCGGCAGCCCTGGTGGGCTTTTTGGGCGGCCTGACGACCTTTTCAACTTTTTCCAGCGAAACCCTGGAATTGCTCAAAAATGGTTTTGTCACCTCTGCCCTGCTGAATGCCCTGGTCAGTGTCACTCTTTGTGTCGGTGCCGTCTGGGTGGGCCTTTGGGTTTCCCGGTCGATATGAATATTCTGGTCAATCCGGGTTTTTCATCCTGAAATAAATGAACAATTTGATTTTTTGGTTTGGAAAACAGTCTGATTCAGCGTAAACTGACAATCTGAATTCAGAATGGGCCTGGACGTGTCTTATCTGGAATCGAAAAAATTCCTCTTTCAGTGATTTTGTATCCAGGAATCATGCGACGACGGGATGCACCAGTACTGTTGCACAGTTGGGGGAGTCGGGCATGCACACATCTGTCCTGTTTGTCGGGGATGAGCAGAAAAATCTGGATGCCCTGGTCCAGGGATATGGACCTCCTGCTTATATGGTTTATCAGGCATTGTCCTGTCGGCAGGCACTCGACATTTTACGGGCCAACCCTGTTGATATCCTTGTGACAGATCTGCAAATGCCCTGCATGAACAGCATGGAATTGATCCACGAGGCCAAAAAAATTCATCCGATCATGCAGGTCATTCTGATGCGGAACGCCCAGGATGTGTCCGCGCTCACACAGGCGTTACCCCATTATGATGCCTTCGAAATCATAAAACCGATCCATCCCGGGGAGTTTCGTGTTTTTATTGAACGTTGCAGTGAAATTCAAAAAACCAGACTGAATCTCCACCAGACTGGACGGTTGCTGGAAGTCGAAACGACCAATCGCAAACAGGCAGAAGATATTGCCAACCGTGCCCTGGCCACCAGGATTGCCATCAGTGCCCTCCTGGAAACCAGCCTGGAACCCCTTTCGCTCGCAAAACAGATCGACGTTATAATGGAAATTATTCTAACGATTCCCTGGTTTTCCGGAAAACGCAAAGGTGCTTTTTTCCTGCTGGATGAAGAGACCGGCAATCTGCGCATGGTAGGACAAAAAAATTTATCAGAACCGTTGCTTGAACTTTGTGCCCAGGTTCCCCTGGGGCATTGTTTGTGTGGCAAGGCCGCCGCGCAGCGTGAAATTATTTTCAAAAACCGGATCGATGATGATCATGTAAACCGTTATGATGGAATTCAAGAACACGGTCATTACTGTGTGCCAATTATTGGCAAGGACCGTCTCCTGGGTGTCTTGAGTTTGTATGTTCCTGTTGATCATCAACGCAATAATGATGAGGATGCCCTGTTGGGGACAGTCAGCAATACACTGACGCTTGTCCTTGAACACCGGCATACAGAAATTGAACTCAGGAGAGCCGAAGAAAAACTACGCTTCATGGCTTATCATGATCCCCTGACCGGTTTGCACAATCGGCAGTATTTTAACGTGACCTTCAACAAGGTGTTCAATGCCCTGCAAAATCCCAGCCGTCGCCAGAATGAACGGCCCTTCCAGGGTGCTTTTCTGGCCATTTTTGATATCGACCATTTCAAGAAAGTCAACGACACCTACGGCCATCTCATAGGCGATGAGGTGCTGGTTCTCTTTGCCCGGATCATCACCGAATGTTTCCGGGACAAGGATGCCTCCTTTCGCTTTGGAGGGGAAGAATTCGTCGTGCTGCTGAATGATATTTCAGCGGAAATTGCCGAAAAGGTCTTGAACCGCTTTCGTCTGGCCATCGAGGCCTATTCATTCCCCCAGGTGGGGCGGGTTACCGTCAGTATCGGTGGCGTGCAGATCGAAGCCGGAGAGTTGTCGGAAACCTTGCTTGAGAAGGCCGACAAGGCACTCTATTTTTCCAAAAGCAACGGTCGCAATCAGGTCAATATGTATCATGCCCTGATTGCATCCGGTGATCTGAAAAATGTGGACCATGGCACGGAAGAGGTGGATCTCTGGTGAAGATATCCTGGTCAGCCAACTTTCATGCCCTTGGATGCAACTCCCGATGGATTTGTTTCAGGCGATCCTGGGCCAGATGAGTATAAATTTCGGTGGTGGAAATATCAGCGTGCCCAAGCATCATCTGCACGGCCCGCAAATCGGCCCCGTGATTAAGCAAATGCGAGGCAAAAGAGTGTCGGATCAAATGCGGTGACAGGGACTTGGTAATTCCGGCCATGACGGCATGCCGCCGGATGACATACCAGAAATTTTGCCGGGTCATGGGCCCCCCCCTCGCCGTCACAAACAGGGCACGGGTGGTGTTCCCCCCCAACAACACCTGCCGCGCCGACCGGCGATATTGTTCCACCCTCTCCAGGGCTGCGGTGCCGACTGGCACGATACGCTCCTTGTCGCCCTTGCCGACCACGCGCACACACCCATACTCCATGTCGATGCTGTCCGTTTGCAGAAAAATCAGCTCCGAAACCCGCAAACCCGTGGCATAGAGCAGCTCCAGCATGGCCGCATCGCGCAGTCCCAGATCGGTACTGCAATCCGGAGCATTCAAGAGTGCTTCGACCTCTTCCTCGTCCAGGATTTGTGGCAAATGGCGCTGTAAATGGGGCGAGTCCAACAGGTGGGTTGGATCATCCTCCCGCTCCTCGCGCAGGATCAGGTGCCGATAAAAGCGTCGGAACGCCGACTGCTTGCGCGCCACGGAACTGGCTGCCATGTCCCGACCGGTCAATTCGCTGAGATAACAGAGAAGTGCCTCGCGATCTGCCAGGGGCAGGCTGGTACCCCGTTTGGCCAGAAAGGCCGACAACCCTTCCAGATCCTGCCGATAGGCCTCCAGCGTATTGGCCGACAAACCATGCTCCACCAAAAGTTCATCCATGAAACGATTGATCAGATAGGGATCCGTCATGGTCATTCCTCCTTGAATTGACAACGCCACGGTTGCCGGCCAGGGGCAACACGACTCTTCTGGGCCGGTGCAGAGAATAGGATTTTTCCAACAGGGGAGTGACGGCGTGGACAACTTTTTCCGCATCGCTCAGAATGACCCCCCCGAACCGGGCAAACCAGCGCTCTCCGGCATTTTCCCAGGCCGGGGCCGCCCGCAGAAAGCGTCGTCCGGAGAGGGGGGGCATGAAGAGAGCAAATCTCGCCTGCCGCAGGGCAAAAAACGAGGCTTCCAGAAGTTCCCGGATTTGCCGTGGCGAAAAAGACCGCCCCCAACTCAAGGGAACGGTCTCCCGGCGTGCCCAGAGTCCACTCCGATTGGGTACCACGGTATACAGGCGACCACCCGGTTTCATCACCCGCCAGATTTCCCGCAGGGTTTCGTGTGGAAAGTCGATTCCCTCCAAAAAATGGATCATGATCACCCGGTCAAAACAGCCATCGGGAAAAGGCAGGGCATTGGGGCGCACCAGGGCGATCCGATTGGGTGAACTGCTCGGCCAGGGAACCACGCCCATTTCCGCCGGCGCGGCTCCGAATGCCCCTTCGCGTCCTGAAATCACATATTCCATGTAGGGCTGGACAAAACCAAGCCCGAGTACGCTGCCCACCTTGTTGGGCCGCAGCTTGTTGGGCCGCAGCCATTGTTCCAGACTGTCCCCGATGATACGCGCCACCGCCCGTCCCTGAACCGTGGCATACCAGTTTTCCAGTCGAGTGGCGTCAAGGTTCATGGTATGAATTTGTTTTCCGCAACAGCTTGGAACCAGGAGTCACCATGAACGCCACCCATTTGCCGGTTTATTCAGTATCCGCCCTGCAAGACAACTATATCTGGATTTTTCCGACGGGACCAGAGAGTGTGGCTGTCGTTGACCCGGGGGAAGAGGGGCCTGTCAACCGTTTCCTGTCCGACCGCAAACGGCGTCTTTCCCACATTCTGTTGACCCACCATCACCACGATCATATCGGCGGTGTCATGGCACTCTGCAAAAGCCATTCCTCTTTGGTGGTGGGTGCGCGAGCAGATGGATCCCGCCTGCCCCATCTCGACTTGCCAGTCAGCGATGCGGCGTTGCTCACTTTGGGCACTCTCCAGGTTCGGGTCCTGGAAACTCCCGGTCATACGTCCGGCCATGTTGTCTATCATGTCGAAGATGCCTTGTTTGTGGGTGATACCCTGTTCCGGTACGGTTGCGGGCGGCTTTTCGAGGGAACGCCTGCCCAAATGTGGCACAGTCTTTTGAAAATTCGCGCCTTTCCTGACCAGACCCGCCTGTTTTCTGCCCATGAATACACCCTCAGCAACCTGCGTTTCGCCCGCGATCTGGAACCGGATCACCCTGAACTGCAACAGCAATCGGCAACCATCAGTCACATGCTGGATCAGGGAACCCCAACCCTGCCGGTCGAACTCCACTGGGAAAAGCGGTTCAACCCGTTTTTACGCTGTGACGATCCGCTCTTTGCCGCCAAAATCGGTGCTGGCACACTGACTCCCGAGGCTGTTTTTGCCACCCTGCGCGAGCGACGCAATCGATTTTGATTGTTTGGCGTGCATTTCAGAGGCTGTCTAATAACTTGTTAATTTCAAAAAAACGAATGAAAAACTGGGAT
>JADGCO010000132.1 GCA_015228935.1 Magnetococcales bacterium
GTGCCGAACTGGCAGGTTATCAGGCCCATCTGGAATCACTGGTCGCCGAACGCACCGGGGAATTGGAAAAAATTGCAGTCGAACTGCGCACCGCCAAGGATGTGGCCGAAGAAGCCACCCGGATGAAATCGGACTTTCTGGCCAACATGAGCCATGAAATCCGGACCCCCATGAATGCCATCATCGGCATGGCCCACCTGGCCATGCAAACCGACATGACCCCCAAACAGCGGGATTATGCGGAAAAAATTCAACGTTCCGGACAACACCTCCTGGGCATCATCAATGACATCCTGGATTTTTCCAAGATCGAGGCAGGCAAACTGGAAGTGGAAGAAGTTGATTTCGATCTGGATAAAATGCTCGACAACGTGGCCAATCTCATCGGCGACAAGTGCCATGCCAAGGGATTGGAACTGATTTTCGATGTGGATCCCCATCTTTCCAGAAACCTCCGAGGCGATCCCCTGCGTCTGGGACAGGTGTTGGTCAACTATGCCAACAATGCGGTCAAATTTACCGAAAAAGGTGAAATCGTCATTCGCGTCCGGAAGGGAACAGGCGCGGATCCAATGCCCCTGGTTCGCTTCGAGGTGCAGGATACAGGCATTGGTTTGACCTCCGAACAGCAGGCCAGATTGTTCCACTCCTTTCAGCAGGCAGACAGTTCCACCACGCGCAAGTATGGAGGGACCGGTCTGGGACTGGCCATCTCCCGGAAGCTCGCCCAGCTCATGGGCGGCGATGTCGGGGTGGAAAGCGAGGTGGGAAAAGGAAGTACCTTCTGGTTTACAGCCGTGTTGCATTCCGGCTCACGCTCCCGGCAGCAATTGTTGCCGGCACCGGATCTGCGGGAACGGCGCATCCTGGTGGTGGATGACAATGCCCTGGCGCGGCAAATCCTGGGTGACATGTTGCGCAGCATGACCTTCCACGTCACGGAGGCATCTTCCGGTATTGAAGCCTTGCAGCAGGTTCAGCTTGCCGAAACCACGAAGCACCCCTTCGATGTTCTCTTTGTGGATTGGCAGATGCCGGATATGGATGGCGTGGAGACTGCGCGGCGTCTGAAAAACCTGGCTGGAATCCAGATGCCCCACCTCGTGATGGTGACGGCCTATGGACGGGAAGAGGTGTTTCGGGAGGCCCGGAATATCGGTTTTGAAACCATTCTGGTCAAGCCGGTCAATGCCTCGACACTTTTCGATACGGTCATCCGCACTCTGGGTGGCCATCAGGAGGAAGAACATGTTGTTGCCAAATCTGAAAATAACATATTCAAAAATCTTGAAACAATCCGCGGGGCCGACGTGCTGCTCGTGGAAGACAATGATCTGAATCAACAGGTGGCCATGGAACTGCTCTCCGGGGCCGGGGTGGTCCCGACTTTGGCGGAAAATGGCGCGATTGCCGTGCGCCTGGTGCAGGAAAAACGGTTCGACCTCGTGTTGATGGACATGCACATGCCGGTCATGGACGGCCTGATGGCAACCCGGGCCATTCGTGCCATGCCCGGCTTTGCCCAATTGCCGATTCTGGCCATGACCGCCAATGCCATGGAAGCGGACCGCGATAAATGTCTGGCGGGTGGCATGAACGATCATGTCCCCAAACCCATTGATCCGGATGAACTGTTTGCCGCCTTGTTGCGATGGATCTCGCCCCGCAAAGGTCTGGGGGAACAGGCTGAAAATAAGGTTACGGCAACAACATCGCTGGATCCTCCGCAAGCCGAAAACAAGAGTACGGCAACAACGTTGCCGGATTCTCTGGCACACATAGCCGGTCTGGATGTGCCGACAGCTCTCAAACGGGTCTTGGGAAAACGCGCCTTCTACGAGGATTTATTGCGCAAGTATGTGGCAGGGCAGGCGGAAAGTGTTCATACCGTGCGTGTCCACCTGGCTGCCGGGGAACGCCATGAGGCGGAAAGGGTGGCCCATACCCTCAAGGGAGTCTCAGGAAATATTGGTGCCGTGCGGATTCAAGAGTTGGCGGCTCGCATGGAAAGTGCCATCAAGGATAATCTCGCTGTCACAGATATCGAACCCCTCCTGACAGACGTTGAAAATGAGTTGACATCCCTGTTACGCTCCCTGCGACAATCCCTGGGAACAGGGGGCGAAAAGGAAAAAGAATCTTCAATCGCCAAGGATGTGATCATCGACCGGTCGGCAGCCAAAAAGATTGTAGATCGGATGGAACTGTTGCTGAGCGAAGATGATCCAGAAAGCATCGCTTTTTTTGAACAGGAACGTTCCCTGATCGTCTCTATTTTTGGAAAAACCACTGAGAATATTGAAAAATTGATAAAAAATTACGACATGGAAGGGGCGTTGGCCCTTCTGCGTCAGGCACGCAAGGATCATCCGGAAATTTCTGGAAGTTGACTGCCCCCTTTTCCTGTTTGGCGGGCCAGGAGGTCGCTTTTGTCAAATGCCACGGTTGAGAAACAATCCATCCTGGTGGTGGATGATACCCCGGACAACCTGACTCTCTTGAGCGGGCTGCTCAAGGATATCTACAAGGTGAAAGTGGCCAATTCCGGGGAACGTGCCCTGCGGATCGCCCGTTCGGAAACCCCGCCGGATGTGATCCTTCTGGATATCATGATGCCAGGCATGGACGGCTTCGAGGTCATGCGGTTGTTGCAGGCCGAACCCTCGACCCGGGCCATTCCCGTCATCTTTCTGACCGCCAAGAGCGAAGTGGAAGACGAAGAACAGGGGTTGGCCCTGGGTGCAGTGGATTACATTACCAAACCCATCAGTCCGCCCATTCTGTTGGCCCGGGTGCGCACCCATCTTGCCTTGAAGCAGGCCCGTGATCAGTTGCAAAACCAGAATGACATTCTGGAAGAGAAGGTCAAGGAACGAACCCGCGACCTGGTCATCTCCCAAAATAAATTGCAAAAACTCGTCGAATTGGGCTTGGCGCTCTCCCAGGAACAGGATACCAACCGGTTGCTGGAAAAAATTCTTTTCGGGGGCAAGGAGCTGCTGCATGCCGATGCGGCCACACTCTACCTTTGCCAGGATGATGAATATCTTGAGTTTGCCATTCGTTCCCGCCAGGACAACCTGCCCATGGACAGGATTCCTCTGCGGGACCCCGCAACCGGCCAGGAAAATCACCAATACATATCCGTCCATGTGGCCCTGACCGGCGAGAGTGTCTGTTTGAGCGATCTTTATGGTGAATGCCGTCCATTCGATACTGCGGGAGTTCACCAGTTTGATAAGGCCACGGGTTATCACACCCGTTCCATGCTGACCGTGGCCTTGAAATCCCGCAGCGGTGAGCCGATTGGCGTTCTGCAATTGCTCAATGCCATGGACCCAGATACAAACAGCATCATTCCTTTCCAGCCGGAAACGATCCAACTGGCCGAAGCCATGGCGTCTCAGGCCGGCATGGCCCTGGACAATCACCATTTGATCCTGGCCCTGGAAAAACGCCTGGATGCCATCATCAAACTGGTGGCCAGTGCCATCGATGCCAAATCTCCCTACACCGGAGGCCATTGCGAACGGGTGCCGGAAATCGGGCGTCTGTTGGCCGAGGCGGCCTGCAATTCCACATCAGGTCCTTTTGCCGATTTTTCCATGGCCCCGGATGAGTGGAAAGCTTTCCAACTGGCAGGTTGGTTGCACGATTGTGGCAAGGTGACCACACCGGAATTCGTCGTGGACAAGGCCACCAAACTGGAGACCCTCTACAACCGTATCCACGAAATTCGCACCCGCTTCGAGGTGCTGCGCCGGGATTGTGAAATTGCAGCCCTGCAACAAAATCAGTTGCCAGGGGCAGACCCGCAACGTATCGAAGCTGAAAAGGCCACCGCCATTGCCGAACTGGAAAGTGATTTTGCCTTCCTTGCCCGGTGCAATGTGGGTGATGAACTGATGACACCAGACATGATCGCCCGTCTGGAGCGCATTGCCCAACGGACCTGGTATCGCACTTTCGATGATCGTCTGGGACTTTCGCATGTGGAATTGGACCGCATTGCACATGTTCCTGTGGTCCCCCTGCCGGCTGAAGAATATTTGCTGATGGACAAACCGGGACATATCATCTCACGCCAGGAAGCACCCCTTTCCTACGACCCCGCAGCCTGGAACATACGCCTTCCGATTCCCGAACACCTCTACCATAATGGTGAGCTGTATAATCTCAAGATTGCCCGGGGCACCCTCAACAATGAGGAACGCTACAAAATCAATGAACATGCCATCTATACAATTATCATGTTGTCGCAACTGCCTCTTCCCAAGAACATGCGCAATATCGTAGAATATGCAGGGTGTCATCATGAAACACAAGATGGCAGGGGATATCCGCGGCGTTTGCAGCGGGAACAACAGTCGGTTCAGGCACGCATTCTGGCCATTGCGGATATTTTCGAGGCGTTGACAGCCTCGGATCGTCCCTACAAAAAAGCCAAAACCCTCTCCGAAGCATTGAAGGTCATGTCTTTCATGGTCCGTGATCAACATATCGACAAGGATTTGTTTGACCTGTTCCTCAGCAGTGGCATCTACCAGACCTATGCTGATCAATATTTGCGTCCAGAACAAAAAGACTCCATAGATCCAGAACTTTATAAACCAAAATGAGGTTTTGTTCCCTTGCTGGCGACTCATGCGTTCTTTGGTAGATCGTGGATGGCGGCTTGTGCGTAAGCCCGAATCTGGTTGATCTCTTCCTGTTCAATGCCAAGGGATTCCAAAAAATCCTGGTGGGCAAGGGGGGCATTTTTTTCGAACAAGACATGCCAAAGATTCTTGGCTGTATCATCCATGCCGGCCCCTTCCAGCAGATTGATCCACCCGGCCTTGTCCATGATGCGTGATTGACGCATGATGTTGTTGTGTTTCAATAATTTGATAATTGCATGTTGTTGGGTGCGCAGTTTGGCAATTTCCTGGTTGGTCTGGAACAGTTGGTATTCAAGAGCCTCCTCCATGGAATTTGTTGGCCTGTCGCAGAGATCACGGATTTTATCCAGAGGTATCCCGGCTTCGCGCAAAGTGGCAATGCGTTCCATGCGTTTGAAGTCAACCTCGGAGTACAGACGATAGTTGACAGTGCTGCGCAGAGAGGGAGACAACAGGCCAATCCGGTCATAATACAACAATGTTGACCTGGAGAGACCGAAGTGACGGGCAAGTTTTCCAATGGTCCACATGACTGACTTGTCCTGAGGTGAAAGCGGGTTTGGATAGCCCTGCCTTTTTTGTCTGAAAGGCAGGGCAGTGTTCACAACAACATCACAATTGGATGGATCTGGCCCGTATATTCTGGATTTCCCGGGGAGAAATATTCATCCACGCCAGAAAGGATTGATGGGCATCCGGATGGCGTTCCTCAAAGAGGCGATGCCAGTTGGCCATATCCGTATCGCTGAGGCCAATGTCGCGAAACATTTTGATCCAATCTTCTTTTTCGAGTGTTTTGACAGGCATGTGTTTTCTCCGCATGAGTATGATATGGTAGAGTGGTTGGCTAGCCATGCCAACAAGTCTCAACTGTCAAGCTGTAGTCAGGTCAAGCGGATTTTTTTGATGCGTGTTCGGCAGCACTTGAGCAGGCAAGAAAAGGGTAACGATTCCATGCTCAGTATTTTTTCCGGTATGGTGGCCGTCGCAATGCTGATGGTTGGACAGTCTGTCCGGGCCGAAGAGAATAGCCACTGGCACATGAATGGCTACGGAACCCTGGGCTTCATTCATGATGACAGCAGCAATAATTCATATGTCCGCGACCTGACGCAACGCCCCGAAAATCAACATTATATTGACAACTCCTGGCGTCGGGATACGCGCCTGGGATTGCAGGTTGCCTACCAGGCCGATCCGACTTTTGAAATTGTGAGTCAGATCGTTTTGCGCGACCAGGTCTTGAAACGTCCCTTGAACTTTCTGGATTGGGCGCACCTGACGTGGCGGCCCATGCCGGATGTTGACCTGCGCCTGGGGCGGATCGGCTTTGATCTGTTCCTGATGTCGGATCATCGCAACCTGACTTACGCCTATCCGTGGGTCCGGCCCCCTGCGGAGTATTATTCCTGGGTTCCCCTCTATTCAATCGATGGCGGCGACATTGCCTATTCCCTGCGTGACAAAGAGGGACGTTGGCGTCTCAAGGCCCAGGGTGGACGTGGCAACCTCGATTTCGCCATGGGTCTCACGGGGGTGTATGATTTCAAAACCAATAATGTCATCACTACATCCCTGCTGCGCGAGCAAGGTCCCTGGCAGTTCAGGGTTGGATATTCCCATCTGACCTCCACGACAGAGGCTTCGCCCCTGGCACCCCTGCATGCAGGTCTCGATGCCATAGCAGGGGCCGGTGTGCCAGGGGTCAGCGAAGAGGCTGCCTATATGCGGCGCAACACATCTTTCGATAACGTCTCTTTCCACTACAGCACCCTGGGTGCTGTTTACGACGATGGCACATGGTTGGTCCAATCTGAATTGGCCAATGTCTCTACCTCAGCCGATATGGTCACCAATGGCCACATGGCCTATCTGGGATTGGCGCGGCGCATCAGTGCCTGGACCCCGTTTGTCATGGTCAGTGGTGTGCGTCCTCATGTCGATATCTACTCCTCCACCCAGAATTGGAACAGCATTGGACAAGGCGAATTCCAAACCATCGCCGTGGCAACACTCAACGCCACCCGCATGAGCCAGGAAACCTTGAGCCTGGGGTTGCGTTGGGATTTCAACAGTCGTGCCGCCCTCAAATGGCAACTGGATACGACTCATATTCATCCCAACGGCTACGGTTTGTGGTACAGCGATCCCACGCCGGCTTACCGCTCCCAGGATGAACATGTGACAACGGCTTCCTTTACCTTGGATTTTGTGTTCTAGGCATGAACAGAAAATTAATTTTGATGTTTTATTGGATCACAACGCTCCTGATCGGTTTGCCTGCCATCACGTCGCCGGTCATGGCCGGTGATCTGGTCGTCGTTGTCAACCTGGACAATCCCAATCCCCGGCTGAGCCATGATCAGGTTTCCGATCTCTATCTGGGTCGTACCCGCACATTTCCCAATGGCATGTATGCGTATGTCATCGACCGGGAACGGGACAGTCAGATGCGCAATAGATTTTTCCGCCTGATCAACGGCATGCATCTGAATCAGGTCAATACCTATTGGGCGCGATTGACCTTCAGCGGACAAGTCCTGCCACCCGTCAAGAAAAACAACAATCTTGAAGTGTTGCAAAGTGTACAAGGCAATCCTTCCGGGATTGGCTACATTGATGGTGATGCTCTGGTTCCCTCGGTACGCGAAGTTTTGAGGCTGCATGACTGAGTTTCGCCCTCGCGCCACGCTCGTCTACCGGCTGACCATCTATGTTGGTCTGGGCATGCTCTCCTTTGCACTGCTTGTCGGTTTGGGTACCTATCGTTATTTCTATGCACGCGGCCTGGCCGAAGCCTCGGACCTGGAACAACAACTGGTGCATACCGTGATGCACCAGGCGGCAGTGGGCGCTTTCGCCAACAATGAAACCATTGCCCAGGAAGTGGTCCAGGGATTGTTGATCAACTCCCTCGTTCTGTGGGCACGTATTCAAGCCAACGATGGGTTCCAATTTGAACAAGGTAAAAAAACCGGATTGAATCCCGAAACCGAACCCAATCCTGCGCCCGCCACCTACTATCCCCTGCCATCACCGGTCAATACCCGGGAATTTATCGGCACCCTGGGAGTGCTTCTGGATCTGGCAGCCATCCAGAAAAATGCCACCCGAGAAGCCATGATCTATGCCGGTGTGATGGTTTTGCAAATCCTGGTTTCTGTTTTCATCCTGATGTCTCTGTTCCATCGCCTGCTGGGCAAACCGGTGGTTTTTCTGGCCCGGCAGATGCTCGAAATCAAACCCGGCAAAGGCTCGCGCATTCCCATCCAGACAAACCATGTTCAGGATGAAATCGGCCTGTTGTCCGGCAGTGCCAACGCCTTGCTGGACGCCGCCGAACTGGCCATCGACGAAGAGCGCAGCCTGCGTCAGCAACTGGGCAGTGTCAATTCCGTCCTGCAAAAAACCCAACACACCCTCTCGACCCTGCTCGATAACTTCCCTGGCATGATCTATACCTGCCGCAACGATGCCAACTGGACCATGAAATACGTCAGTGAAGGGTGTCAAACCCTGACCGGCTATATGTCGAACGAATTGCAGGACAATCGTCTGGTCTCTTATAACATGCTGATTCTTGAAGAAGATCAGGACATAGTGTGGAACCAGGTTCAGGAAGCCGTTTCCAGACAAACCCCTTTCATCCTTGAATACCGTATTCGAGACCGAAATGGGGAAATCAAACATGTGTGGGAAATGGGACGTGGTGTATTCGAGGCAGATCGTCTGCAGGCCCTGGAAGGATTCATTACCGATATTTCAAAGCGCAAAAACATGGAAGATGCCCTGCGTCAGGCCAAGGAGTCTGCCGAAATCGCCACCCGGGCCAAGAGCGATTTTCTTTCCACCATGAGTCACGAAATCCGTACCCCCCTGAATGGCCTGCTCGGCATGGCGCAGCTCCTGGGCCGTACCCGTCTCTCCAAGCGCCAAAAAAGTTATGTGGATACCATGATGCGGGCCGGTGAACACCTCTTCACCACAGTCAATGACGTACTCGATATTTCCAGAATCGAATCCGGAAAACTGACCCTGGAACCGATGGATTTTTTGTTGGAGCCGTTTTTCGACAACATTCTGGATCTGTTTACCCCTCTGGCCGAAAGCAAGGGAATTTCCCTGGCATGTCATAGGGATGCGGGCTTGCCGACGGCCTTGCTGGGTGACCCTTTCCGCTTGCGGCAAATTTTGTACAATCTGGTCAGCAATGCCATCAAATTTACCGAACAGGGCGAGGTGGTCCTCGACATTCTACAGGAAGAGTCCCCCACTCCCGGGGAGTGCCGGCTCTGTGTCCTGGTCCGGGATACCGGTATCGGGATTGATGCCAGCCGGCAGGCGCAAATATTTACTCCTTTTGTCCAGGAAGAGACCTCCACCAGTCGGCGTTATGGCGGCAGTGGTCTGGGGTTGGCTCTCAGCAGACAATTGGCTGAAATCATGGGAGGCACTCTCACCTTGTCAAGCCGCAAGGGCAAGGGCAGCACCTTCATTCTGCGGGTCGGTTTGCGCATCGGCAAAAAACCGGAGTCCATTGGCCAACAAACCTCTTTGCCGCCCCTCTCCATTCTGGTGGTGGAAGATGAGCCAATCAATCGTCAGGTCATCCAGCATATGTTGGAAGGTGATGGCCATCGGGTCACCGTTGTTCAGAATGGTTTCAGAGCCTTGGAAGAGATGCAACGGGGAGAGCAGTACCATGGGATTTTGATGGACCTGCGCATGCCGGGCATGGATGGTGTGGAAGCCATGCAGCGCATCCATAAATTACCTGGTTCTGCCGCCGCCGTGCCCACGATCATCCTGACGGCTGACGTGACCCAGGAAGCCTACCATCGATCTCTCCAGGCCGGGGCTTTTCAAGTATTGTCCAAACCGATCCGTCTGCCCGTTTTGCGCCAGGCATTGGCTGCACTCCCCACCCTGCCCGATCCAAACCAGAATTCGGCGGCCTTGACAGCTTTTCCCACGGTGGCAAGCGATGCGGCGGCTTTGACAGCTTTATCCACGGCGGCAAGCAATGCGGCGGCCTTGACAGCTTCACCCACGGTGGCAAGCGATGCGGCACCCTGTCAACCCCCTGTTTCTCCATCAGCTACGGGGTCATCGGACGATCTGCTC
>JADGCO010000133.1 GCA_015228935.1 Magnetococcales bacterium
GACCTCCTTCCCAGTTTTTCAAACGTTTACTAAAATAGGGGGGCTGAATAGTTACACTATTTTTTCAGCTTGCGGGCACGCCACACAACCAGAAGGCCCGCCAAAAGGCAGTGCAGCATATTGATGGCAAAGACGCCCAGGGAGACCAGAATCACCTGCTCGGTGCTGGCACCACCGATTTCGTGCCAGAAAAAAAGGGCAACCAGCTCAGCCGGACCCCGCCCCTGAATGCTGAAGGGAAGCAGGGCCATCAGCATGATGGCCGGCGATCCGACCATGAACAGACTCCAGGGAATGATCATGCCAAAGGCACGTCCCACCAGCATGAAAATCAAACTGTTCAACAATACAAAGCCCATACTGATGAGGGAAGTGTTCCAGAGAAGTCGCGGACGCCGACCACTGACCCGGATGGCCTCCAAGACCTGGTTGCCATGCCCGGCCATGCGGCCCAGCAACCCTGGCGTGTCGGACGATACCTTCAGGACAGGCAGGCCTTTCCAAACCAGCAACAAAATCGTCCCAAACATGCCAGCCAGGGTGATGCCCATGATCGACACCATTGTGGCATGTTGTTGCAGATCCGCCCCGAACCAGAACAGGGCGGCAATGACAAAAGCGGAAAAATTGATCACCAGGCCCTGAAGACGCATCAGCAGCAAAGATGCCGCCGCATGATGTCGCCGCCCGGCTGGCACCAGGGTCAACCGGTACATGTCGCTGCCCACCCGACCGGGCACAAACGCATCAAAAAAACCCGCCTCCAGATGAATGATCTGCACCCAAAGCCACGGCCAGGCATTGCCGTCACTCTGGAGCAACACCTGCCAGCGCCAACCCTGCAAAAGAACAGGACCCAGTTGCAGAACAAAAGCCGCCACGATGAGTCGATAATCGGCCTGTCCCAGAATGGTCTGCAATTGCCGCCATTCAACCTTGGCAAAAATGGTACCCAATATGAGTACGGGTACCAGATACCGAATGACGCGCCACCAGAAACGACCGGAACGTATTGTGCGGATCGGATGTACTCCAAATGAATCGACTGGTTTCAAGGCAAGGCTTTGATTATCGCTTCGGCCATTCTGTCATGGGGTCCAGGGGGCCAAATGGGTGATCATGGCCCAAGTCAGAGAAGACCATCAACAATGATCAAGGCCTTCAGGGCAATACAGGCCTTCAGGGCAATACAGGATTTCCGGTTGCCCGGTCAAGGGTGGCCAGGGAGGTCAGATATCCTGCCTGCGCGGAAGTATAGCTGTTGCGGGTGGAGGTGAGCAAATCCATGGCATTCAGGACATCGGTGGCCGTTCCCAGTTGCTCGCGATAGCGGACCTGGTTGACCCGGTAGTTTTCCTCGGCCTGATCCAGGGATTGTTTCAGGACCTGGACCCGTTTGGCAGCCCCCTGGGTGTTCAGGTAAACCTGTTTGACCTCCAGCAGAATGGTTTCGATCAGCTCCCGAAATTTCAGGTCGGTCTGCCGGTTGGCGGCGCGTTGGGCCTCCACGAGCTGACTGGTGCGCCCCCACTCCCAGAAATCCCAGTTCACATTGAGGGTCACGCTCTCCCTGGAGTCGTTCGGGTTGTAGTGTACATCGTCGGCATCCAGGTTGTGGGTGGCACGCAAGGAAACGGAAGGCAACAGGGCCGCCTTGGTGATGGTCTCACTCAACTGACCGGTCTCCAAACCCAGGCGGGCACTTTCCAGATCGGCCCGGTTGGCCTTGGCCTGGGCAAAAGCCTCCTCCAGGGTCACCGGAATCTCCTGCCATTCCAGGGTACCCGTAAAATCGACCGGGGCATCCAAGGGACGTTGCAACAATCGGTTCAAACCGGATTTTGCCAGTTGCAGGGCATTGTCGGCTTCGATCAACCGCTGCTCGCCCCGTGCCACTTCCACCTGGGCCTGAAGAACCTCATTCCGCCAAAAGCGCCCTTCCCGATAAAATGCCTGGGCATTCTGCTCGTGCTGTTTGAGCCGTTCCAGGGCGGCCACCGCCTCCTTGTGCAGGGCCGTGGTCTCCAACAGCGTATACCAGGCCGCCTTGACTCTCTGCACCAGGGACCGTTTTTCGTTGAGCAGGTTCAGTTCCGCCTGCCGGGTTTCGAGAAGCGATTTTTTCCAACTGCCCTGCAAGGCTCCGCCGCTGTAGAGGGTCTGACTGACGTTCAGGGTGGTATTGTAGGTTTCGGCCAGTGAGCCACTGCGGGCCGTGTTGTGCAAAATATCGGTACGGCTTGTTCCCAGGGACAATTTGGGCAGCATGTTTTTGAAGGCTGCCTTGGCCAGGGCCTCCTTGTTTTTTTGTCCTTCGGTCTGCGCATCCAGGTTGAGATTTTCCCGGAAAGCGATTTCCAGGCTTTTTTCCAGGGTCAGGAGTTCGCCAGCCCCGCACAGCAACAACCAACCGACCCACGTCACCGCCACAATCCGTTGACCTTGCAGCGACCAATTCATGGCACACTCCCCCCATGATTCAGGATCGGATACCGTCCGGCCCATGACATATCCACAACCCGTTGACCTTGCAACGACCAATTCATGGCACACTCCCCCCATGATTCAGGATCGGATACCGGCTCATGGCACACTTCCCCAGTGTTTCAGGGTCAGATACCGTCCGGCCAGAATTTCACCTGGACCGGGCGTCAAGGACCAGATGACCCGACGCAGACCGCTGGCCCCATCGATGAACGGCATCACGCTCCGCACCTGGGCGGTCCCCACCACGCGACCTGCCGGTTCCATGACCTGAGTTTTTGTGCCGGGCTGGAGGGTCTTGACCAGTTCGGGTGGCACATCCATGGTCAATTCCAGGTTGGTCAGATCCGCCAGTTCGAGTACCGTGGCCCCGACGCCGACATACTCTCCCAGATGCGAAGCCAGGGCCACCACGACACCATCATAGGGCATGACCAGCTTGCACCCCTCGATGGCCAGACGAGCCGCCTCCCGGTCTGCCTCGGCCAGCTTGATCTGCGATCTGGCCTGGCGCACGGCATATTCGGACTCGGCCACCGCCATGTCGGAAACAATGTTGGCACTTTTCAGACGGGCATTCTTGTCGCGGCTGTGGATGGCCTGTTCCAGGGCCAGTTGCCCGTTGGCCAGGGTGGCTTCGGAGCGGACCAGGGTCACCCGGGCCGTGCTGTCATCAATGCGTGCCACCACCTGTCCCTTGCGTACCACATCCCCCTCTTTGGGCAGCAACACGATCCGTCCAGGTTGCGTAAAACCCAGTTTGGAACGTTGCGTGGCCATGGCCACGCCGCGCAAATGCACAAATGTCTCGCTTTCAATCGAGGATGTGGCGGGGGGCGCGGTCACCGCCGGGGTCCGGGTCGCCTGGGCACTCCCGGCGGGTGTTACCAGGGTCCGGGTCGCCTGGGCACTCCCGGCGGGTGTTACCAGGGTCCGGGTCGCCTGGGCACTCCCGGCGGGTGTCACCGGGGCCGGATCGTGGGTCCCGGAGGAAATCGTTGTCCCGGTCGCTGCGGCGGCCAGGACCGGGCAAGACCCGCTGACCGCCCAGAACAACAGACCTGCAAGGAGACGGATCTTCCGTAAATGGGGCACCTTCATCCAGGCATTTCCTTTCAAGTCATCCAGAGGTGATGTCAAATCCAAAGATCCGCACGCAAACCCTGACGAATGGGACGCAGGATATGCAACCACAGGGGTACCTTCTCTCCGTATATCTTGACCTCCCCTTCGGTATCTGGTGGGGGAGACGGCATGGTATCGGGAATGTGCAGATGGATGCGTACCTGAAACAGGCGATTGTTGCCATCCATCCTGGTGACAGGTGTCACCCGCCACACCTTGCCGACCAGAATGGCCGGTGCATCCCCCCGCAATTGAATCAGGGCCGTATTGCCTTCCGCAACCAGAGCCAGATCCGCCTGGGACAAAACCACATTGATGTGGCGTTGCCGGGCCGGCATGAGTTTGAGGAGCGTGGTCCCGGCCCCAAAATACCGTCCCTCCAGATTGACGGGAGGCGGTCCCTCCACAAGCCAGTCACCCGCCGGAGCGGCAATGGTCAGATAACGGGCACGGTCAGCCAACGCCCGCATCTGTTCATCCACCAGACGCGCTTCAATATCCATGCGTTGCAGGAGTTTTCTGTCCCCGGTGGTCAGGGCGCGATTGCGATTCAGATCCTGGATCTGTCTGCGGGAGAGCAGGCGTGCCCTTTCCAGGTCCAGACCAGGTGCCCGCAAGGTGACCAGAGGTTGACCCGGGGCAACGGTCAAGCGCCGCCCGGCATCATAGTTGACCTGGGTCACAAAGCCCCCTTCCCGGGCATACACGGTCAAAAACTGCGCATCCACCTTGCCTTTGGTTGCAATGCTGATCTGCGGTGACCAGGCAAACAGAAGCACGCCGAACACAGCCAGACCTCCGGCAGTCGCCAGACGTCGCCGGGTGGTTTTGAACAGGGCGTTCATGCCCAACTCCTTCAGGGTTTTGGACCAACTGCCGGTCAGCATTTTGGTCAGTTTGGCCACCAACCACAAAAAAAGGACAATCCCCGCCATGCCAACAGAATTGGCTACCATGTCATAGAGCATGAAGCCCAATCCGGACATCAGGATGGTCAGATAGGTGACCGTCAGCGAACCGTAGATCAGGTAGATGCGCCGTTCCCGCCGGGTGGGACGCAGGGGAGTTTCATCCTGGATCCGGAACAGACGGGTCTTCAACCAGTGGGAGAACCAGTCGATGGCATTCTGGCGCAGATTGGGTACCTGGAGCCAGTCGCTCAGAATGTAATAGCCATCATATTTCAACAACGGATTGAGATTCATGAACAGGGAGGCAGCCGTGCTGATGGTCACCAGCATGAAAGCGGTCCGTCCCACCGGATTGTTGATATCGGTGACCAGCCAGACAAACACGGCACAAGCCGCCAGGACAAGTTCGATCCAGATGCCGGCCATGGCCACGTAGATTTTGTGGCGATTGTTTTCGAACATCCAGGCATCGTTGACATTGCAGTAGAGACAGGGCTGAAAAGCCAACAGCAAAAATCCCATGTCGTCCACATCGCCGCCATAATTTTTGCAGGTCAGGCCATGGGCGGTCTCATGGAAGGCGATGGCCGTCAGGGCCACGAGCCAGATTTTCAAAAAATTCCAGCCCCCCTCGGCCTGAAAGCGGAACACTTCCTGAAAGTCCTCACTGAAACGGGATGCCTGGGAAATGCCCACCAGAATGGCCACCCCCATCAGAAGCAGGCTGGCCTTGACGGTCATGGGCGTCCAGACCCAACGCAGATGGCCGACAATTTTTTCAAAGGCCGCGTTTGGATCGACCAGATGGAAACGCATCAGCATGAGGGAGCCCTGGGCCTGGAGCATCCGGCCTTTGCGGTCGGCCTTCATTTTTTCAAGAAGGGCAATGTTTTCCTCTTTTTTGGAGCGTTGCAGCAGTTTGAATTCACGGGCCGAATCGATCAGGCTGGCCAGGGCTTCCAGGTCATAGGCGTACTCATCGCTGGCCGCATCGAAGGCACTGACCAGTGCATCGTGATCCTTGCGACCATCAAACAGGGTCAGCATGAGATACTGGGCAGCATCAAAGCGGTAATAGGATCCGGAGTCCGGTTCCTTGAGAATGTAGGTAGTCTCACCCTGACTGTGATTTTTGCGAATCTTGACGTCGGCCCGCAGGGGAGGGGGTGGCGTTCCACTCATGGCCCGGGGTCTCCTGGCCTGAACCGCATCCACGCCCTTCCTCTTGGCGGGGTTTGGGGCAGCGCCCCAATAAAAATTTTTATTCTCCCAAATGGCATATTTTCAAAGTGGACGCGGTCTAGTAGCCGAACCAGAAGGAGAGGGTATTGACCAAACGCCGTTTGATGCGGACCAGGGCGGAGGTTTCCGGTGTGGTGATGATGGCCTGACCGGTCATGCCCGGGCGCAATTGTACGTCACTGTGGTCTATATGAACTTCGGCAACAAAGCCCTGCGGGGCCTTGGTATCCACGACCCCTTTTTCCAGGGCTTCCACGGGTATGGCGTAGGCACGACCCACATGGACAACATCGCCGGTGAATCCCTTGCCTGGCCGGGAACGTAAAACGCCACGCACTTTCTGGCCCGGCTGCACATCCAGGACATCCTCCTCGGGCAGTTCCACCATGATGGTAAACTGACTTGGATCAGCCAGGCGCAACACCTCGGCCCCAAGGGGAAAATCCCGTCCCACGAGTTCTTCCGGGCGAGGCGTCAAAACGATACCATCCATGGGTGCATGGATCGACACCAGGGCCATCTCTTCCTGCGCCCGGGCGAGTTCGGCCTGGGCGGCAATCCGTTCCACAACGGCCCGACTCATGGCCGCCATGTCCGAGGCGGCCTTGGCCTCGACAATCTGGCGTTCCAGGATACCCAGTTTGGATTCGGCCTCGACCAGACGCAGGCGGATCGGGGTGGCATCCAGGGTCAGCAGAAGGTCCCCTTTGCGAACCTGATTGGCTTCGTGGACCAGGGATTTTTCGACCCGTCCGGCCACGGGCAGGTAAACCCCGCGCCCAAAGCGGGCCTCGACCACACACGGCCCGGTGACCCAGCGAAAAACCGGCAGATAGTGCAGGGAGAAGGCGATCCCGACCAGAGCCATCCCGATCAGAACGGTTCGACGCCACCCGGCCAGCCAGGTCTTTCCCTTGCCACCCATTTTGCCCAGGACATCGGCAAAGGGGATGCGTTGAAACAGGCTGGCATTGCGCAGGGCCACGGTGGCCTGGGTGGCCAGGATCATGAGCATGTCTGATTTGTTGCCGCCGGCAAAATCGGCGGTCTGGCTCTCCATCCACATGACCCCCAGCGGGCCTTCCTCATCCTTGAGGGGGGCACTCCAGATGGCCGCCAAATGACTGGCCTCCATATAATCCGCCCAGGGATTTGCAGCGGTTCCGGTTTGCTGGCGATAGGCGGCCACGTTGGGAATGTAGGAGAGCCTTTCCGATTTGCGCACACTCTCCATCAGGCTCAACAGGTTTTTGTGTTCCGGCAGGCTCATGTCCACCTTGCGCCCGCCGGAGAGCATGGACAGAAAGAGTTCATCCTTTTTTTCTGAAAGGAGAGCAACGGCAGCGCCGGTGATGGGAACGAGTTCATTGGCCATGTTGACGACCATTCCCAGTACCTGATCCAGGTTCAGGGTGGAGGAGATTTGCCGGGAGACCTCCATGAGGGTTTTCATCTCCCGGACCCGGCTCTCTGTTTCCAGGAGGCGGGCATTGCGCACGGCGATGGAGGCCGACTGGGCCAGATCATCGACAAGATGTTGGTCCTCTTCGGTAAACCGTTTATCGACCCCGCTTTTTTTGTTGATGATCTGGATGGCCCCGAAGGCCTGCTCGCCATCGGCCAGCGGAACGCAGAGCATGGACCGGGTTTTGAAACCGGATTGTTCATCCACCGAGGCAGCGAAGCGCGGGTCCCGGGAACAATCCAGAACCACTTCAGGCTTGTTCGTGCCAATCACCTGACCGACGATCCCTTTATCTTTGGGCAGGCGCAACCCCATGATCCGGGTTTTGGCGGGGCCTTCTGCAAGGTGGCAGATATTCTGGCCGGAGCTGACATCCAGCATCCACATGGAGCCTGCCTCGGCTTCCAGAATTTCCACCACCCGGGTGAAGACAACCTCCATTACCTTTTTCATGCTGCCGGTACTGCGGACAAATTCTCGCGCCATGTCCCTGGAAAATTTCAGGCGATTCTGGACCTGGTTGACGGAATCCATGAGGCGGGCATTGCGCACGGCGATGGCTGCCGACAGGGCCAGATCGTCAACGATGCGCTGGTCTTCCTCGGTAAACTGCTTGTCCAGGCCACTCTTTTTATTGATGATCTGGATGGCACCAAAGGCATGATCCCCATCCACGAGCGGCACGCAGAGCATGGACTGGGTTTTGAAACCGGAGTGGGCGTCCACCGTGGCGGCAAAACGGGGATCCTTGGAACAATCCAGGACCACCTGGTGTTTGCCTGTGGTGATCACCTCGCCGACAATTCCCTGCTCTTTGGGCAGGCGCAACCCCAGGATGCGGGTTTTGGCGGGTCCTTCGGCCAGGTGGCAAATATTCTGACCGGAACCGGCATCCAGTATCCACAAGGACCCCGCTTCTGCTTCCAGAATTTCCACCACCCTGTTGAAGATGGTCTCCATCACCTTCTTCATGCTGCCGGTACTGCGCACAAATTCCCGGGTCATGTCCCGGGAAAATTTTGTCCGCTGCTGGACCTGGTTGACGGAATCCAGGACACGGGCATTGCGCACGGCAATGGCCGCCGACAAGGCCA
Source organism: Magnetococcales bacterium (assembly GCA_015228935.1). Classification (NCBI taxonomy): domain Bacteria; kingdom Pseudomonadati; phylum Pseudomonadota; class Magnetococcia; order Magnetococcales; species Magnetococcales bacterium. The sequence goes on from JADGCO010000133.1 coordinate 8,322, forward strand.
GGTCTTCGACCATTCGCTGGTCTTCCGTGGTAAACTGCTTTTTGATTCCACTCTTTTTATTGATGATTTGAATGGCCCCAAAGGCATTGCTGCCAAACGCCAGCGGGACACAGAGCATGGATTGGGTCTTGAAGCCGGATCTTTGGTCCACACCAGCGGCAAAGCGTTTATCGCGGGTGCAGTCCAGAACCACTTCGGATCTGTTGGTGGTGATCACCTGGCCGACGATGCCTTCATTTCTGGGCAGACGCAAACCCAGAATCCGGCTTTTGGCGGGACCTTCCGCCAGGTGGCAGATGTTGAGTCCAGAGTGGTGATCCAGGAGCCAGAGAGATCCGGCCTCGGCCTCCAGAATTTCCACCACCCGGTTGAAAATCACCTCCATTACTTTTTTCATACTGCCGGTGCTGCGCACAAACTCCCGCGTCATGTCACGGGAAAACTTCAAGCGCTGGATTTCCTGTTGCAGCTCCATGACAGACATGGAGGCACTGGAACCTTCCAATGCCTCCACGGTCACCGGAACCGATTCCGTGGATTCGGGAAACGATTCTCTTTGATCCAACGACGAAACTGGATTTTCGTTGGTACTGTTTCCGGACTCTGAGTGACTGGGCTGGCCCTGATTGTTGGTTGGTGAATTGTCAGCCATCAGTTCAGAATCCACCTTCTATGGTACGATTGATGAGAAATCAAGCTCAAGGTGATTATTTCTCAACACTGCCGGGGGCGGCAAGGGTTCGAGAACAGGATGATTCGATCAATTGACCGCTTCTGACCGCTTCAGCAAGGGATCTTATTTGGCGGGCGGTTTTGGTCGATTCATCATATTTTTGATTCTTTGCGTCCTGGCACGGGCCTCGGCCTGCATTTGTTGTAGTTTTGCTTTATTTTTCAATGCATCTGCCTTGGCGGTCTTGAGAGCTTCCGACATTCCTTCCTCCTTGCCATTCAATGCCAGCAGGGGCTGGAAGAGGAAACCCTCTCCAGCCCCATACATCTACGAACCATGGACCTGGTAGAAAGAGACCATGGGCCTAAAAGGTTCCCGTGGTGCCGTCCGCGCTGATCCAGGTACCATGACCGTTGGCATCCCATGTCCCGGAGCTGCCGTCCGGATTCTGATAGGATCCAGAACCATCCGTGTTGTAGGTTGCCTTGTATCCATCGGTACCTTCACGGGTATAGTTGCCATTGGCATCGACAGTTTCGGTGGAACCATCAGGGTAAATATGCTGCGTGGAACCATCTGGATAGACAGTCGAAACATCGCCTGTCGGAGTCGTATGCATGACTGAGCCATCCGGCTGCTGAACATCCATGGAACCATCTGGATAGGTATAGGCTCCTTCCAGAGGAGGTGGTGGCACGTATTCACCTCCCGGCGGCGGGGGTGGTGGCACGTATTCACCTCCCGGCGGCGGGGGTGGTGGCACGTATTCACCTCCCGGCGG
>JADGCO010000134.1 GCA_015228935.1 Magnetococcales bacterium
TTCCTCCTGGCGGGGTTTGGGGCGGAGCCCCAATAAAATCTTCCTTTCCAATTTTATTTATCCGAGAGTTCATGGACAGCCTTTCACTCTGCCTGGAAAGTCCAAACCGGATGCCGCAAAAACATGGAAGAAAATTTCACTCCGCCTGGGAAGCCTGGACCGAGGCAACCTGGGGCCGCAATTGTGGAAACAAAAGCACCTCACGGATGGCGGCGGCATTGGTCAACAGCATCACGAGACGGTCGATACCGATCCCCTCGCCAGCCGTGGGGGGCATGCCAAACTCCAGGGCACGGATATAGTCGGCATCGAAATGCATGGCCTCCAGGTCTCCCGCCTGCCGGGCAGCCACCTGGGCCTGGAACCGTCTGGCCTGGTCTTCCGGATCGTTCAACTCTGAAAATGCATTGGCAATTTCCCAGCCACCCACAAACAATTCAAAGCGTTCCGCCACTTCCGGATTGCTGTCGCACCGCCGGGAGAGGGGGGAGACCGAGATGGGATATTCCATGATGAAGGTGGGCTGGATCAGTTTGCTCTCCACCACGGTTTCAAAGGCGGTGAGCAGCAGTTGACCCGCATCCCAGGCGGCATCGGGTGTGACGCCGTGATTTTGCAGATATTGCCGCAGATAGTCCGGGGAGGTGACCTGTTTCGGATCGGCACCCCCATACGTGACCAGGGCCTGATCCAGGGTCAGACGCGGCCAGGGAGGGGTGAAATCAATCTTGCGTCCCTGATGAATCACCCAGGGCTTTTCGCAGGTCCGGAAGACCAGGTGCAGGATCAACTCTTCGGTCAGGTCCATCAAATCCCGATAGTCGGCATAGGCCTGATAAAACTCCATCATGGTGAATTCAGGATTGTGCCGGATCGACAGCCCTTCATTGCGAAAATTGCGGTTGATCTCGAAAACCCGCTCGAAGCCTCCGACAATCAAGCGTTTGAGATAGAGTTCCGGGGCGACCCGCAGATAGAGGTCCACATCCAGGGCATTGTGGTGGGTGACGAATGGCCGGGCCGTGGCCCCGCCGGGAATGGGGTGCATCATGGGGGTTTCCACCTCCAAAAACCCCTTGCTCTCCATGAACTCCCGCAGCAGTCGAATGATCATCGACCGGGTCCGGAACAGATTGCGCACCTCGGGATTGACGATCAGGTCGAGATAGCGTTGGCGATAACGGGTTTCCACATCCTCCAGGCCGTGCCACTTTTCCGGCAGGGTGCGCAGGGCCTTGGCCAGAATGCGAAATTCACTGACCCGGATGGTCAACTCGTTGGTCTGGGTGCGAAACAGGGTGCCGACCACCCCGAGAATGTCGCCCACCTCCACCTTGCGAAAAATGTCTCGATAAATCTCGGCCCCCACAGCATCCCGCTGCACGGCGATTTGCAGTTGATCGGTGGCGTCCTGCAAGGTGGCAAAGGTCAATTTGCCGAAATTGCGCAACAACATGACCCGTCCGGCGGTCTGGATCTGAATGCCGGTCAGGCTTTCCGGATCGGTCATCTCCCCGAACTCGCGACGAATCCATTCAAGTTTGGCTTCCGGTTTGAAATCGTTCGGATAGGGATTGATCCCCGCGCTCCGCAAGGCCTCCACCTTGGCCCGCCGAATGGCAATTTGCTGGTTTTCCTCACTGGACATGGGAACTCCTCAAACAGACATGATTCTCTGGGCCAGGGCGGCCCGGATGAAAGGATCCAGGTGACCGTCCAAAACGGCCTCGGTGTTGCCGGTTTCCACGCCGGTGCGCACATCCTTGACCATGCGGTAGGGGTGCAGGACATAGGAACGGATCTGATGGCCCCAGCCGATGTCGGTCTTGGCATCATTGACAGCTTGTGCCGCTTCGGCCCGTTTGTCCAACTCCATCTGGTAGAGCCTGGCGCGCAACATTTTCATGGCATCATCCTTGTTGCGATGTTGCGACCGGCCATTCTGACACTGTACCACGATTCCGGATGGATGGTGGGTGATCCGGATGGCCGAGCTGGTCTTGTTGACATGCTGTCCGCCGGCTCCCGACGCCCGGAATGTGTCGATCCGGAGATCCTTGTCGTCGATTTCGATTTCGATCCGGTCATCCAGTTCCGGATAGACATAGACCGAGCTGAACGAGGTATGTCGGCGTGCCGAGGCATCGAAGGGGCTGATACGCACGAGCCGATGGACCCCTCCTTCGGTTTTCAGGAATCCGTAGGCAAACTCCCCCTCGATCCGGACGCTGGCCGATTTGCAGCCGGCCTCTTCTCCCGGCAGGTAATCGACCAGTTCATGTTTGAACCCGTGGGCTTCACTCCAGCGCAGATACATGCGCAGCAACATTTCCGCCCAATCCTGGGATTCGGTGCCTCCAGCCCCGGGATGAATTTCCAGGAAGGCGTTGTTCATGTCGGCCTCGCCGGAGAGCATTCTCTGGAGTTCCATATCCTCGACCCGGGCGAGCATGTCGCGGGCCTGGGCGGCCACATCGGCCAGTACCGCTGCATCCCCTTCGGCACGGGCAAGTTCCACCAGATCCCGGGCATCGTTGAGGCCCATGTCCATACGGTCCCAGTCGCCAATGGTCTTTTCCAGGCGATCCTTTTCCCGCATGATTTCCCGAGCCTTGTCAGGATTGTTCCACAGATTGGCATCGGCGCTGAGAACAGTCAGCTCTTCCAGTCGTTTGCGGCCTTGATCATAGTCAAAGATGCCCCCTTAGGAGGGTCAGCTTCTCCCGGATGGTGTCAAATACCTTTTGAATGTTTTCGTCCATGGATTCCTCGACCAACTGAATTTTTTGCCAACAATGCTGTCTTCAGCCCATACTAACTCATTTTTGTGGGGAGTACCCATGGCTTTTCTGCAAGCTGGTGGGAAACAGCACGGCCTGGTCCAGTATACCGGGGTTTGTCATGGACGAAAATTGACAAATCGTATGGTACGTTGAGATTTTATTGATATTATTTTTATAATAATTTCCATTCACCTGAATCATTAAAAATAAAGTAACGGTCCACGTGGGAACCATTCCACTGGACACTGCGATAAACCAGACCGTTGCTCTCTCTGTCTCGGAGCTGGCGACCGACCATCCGGCTTTCGGTATAGGAATTGGGATCATGGAGATGGTCATAACCGATGCGAATATCATGCAACAGGCTCTCTACACTACCGATCAAGGTTATAAAATCCGCTGCATGCGGTGGATCCTGAGTGGCAGCACAAAATTGGCTCCTATGGTGGGCCACTTCCCGGATGGCGGTTTCCTGCTCCTTGCCGGCGTAATAGATCCCATACGATCCATCAGAAAAACGCGATTCCTTTCGGCCAACAAATCCCAATCATCGGGTGGGGCAATGCGCTCGAAAAGGTTGACTGGGGGATGGCGAGTGGGGATAATACGGAAGGTTTTTTTCCACACGACAGGGTGTGTCGGTATTTTATTCATGTCTATCCACCACGGACAGCATCCAACAGACGGCGGACATCAGCAAGGTCGGTGACACGGCCTCCAAGCATATGTTGAAGGGCGGATTGGCCATTGAAATACTGATTGGGTTGACGAATCCAGGCATCTGCCAGTCGAGAATCGGAGTAGAGAATTTGCAAGGCTTTAAAAATGCCGACGATGTAACCAAGGCGTTCCATGGTGTCGTGGGAGACGTTTTGGACCTGACCATGTTTCCAACCAGCATATGTGGTTTGTCCAGGTTCACCGAGCAATTTGAGATGCTCTTGTTCGGTATGGACACCCCATTTTTCTACTATCTGGAAAAAAGCCCGCAAGCCAACAACCGCCATGTCGGCGGGGTTTGTGGAAAATTGCCTGTCAGCCTGTTGGGCCACGTTACGTCACCTCGGTTCGGTACGATCCGCCAATCCGGCTCCATACTGAATTATCACATGTATTCATGACGGTGCAAGTCCATATTGTTCAGGCCAATCGCATTTGTAAATTCAGGCTCTGTGATTTCAATGTGTCACGAACGCCTTGCTTGCAGCTTCCAAGATGCAACACATTGATTTTACATTCATGATGATTCCAGGTGCGATTGCCCTGCCATATTGTTTGACACAATTCCTGAAAATTTCAGATTGGCATTCGTGAGTGGTTGTCTCCATCCTGGAATCGTTGCATGTGTGACGTTGCACAGCCAACTTTAAAAATTGCAGGACGGGCAACACGTCTCCCACTTGCGGCAGGAGTTTTTCCCTGGGAATCCCGAAGGGTGGCGTCTTTCCCGTCCCGCTTGATCCTGTCACACTCACTCGCCTTCAAATTCAACCAGGGTGGAAAACCGGTAGCCGCGTTTTGTGAGATTTTTACTGCCGCCGAGGTCGGGAAGATCGACGATGAAGGCCATTTCGGCAACGATACCTCCCAGTTTTTCCACCAGTGTCGCTGCGGCCAGGGCCGTGCCGCCCGTGGCCAGAAGGTCATCCACCAGCAGGACCCGGGTTCCGGAAGTGATGGCATCCTGGTGAATTTCAATCTTGTCGGTTCCGTACTCCAACTGGTACTCCTGCGTCACGACAGCCCCCGGAAGTTTGCCCTTTTTGCGCACCGGGACAAATCCCTTGCCCAGGGTATAGGCCAAGGCTCCTCCCAGGATGAAACCGCGTGCCTCGATACCCACGATGCAATCGAACGGAGTTTCCGCGCTCAGACAGCGTTGTGCCAGGGCATCGATTGTCATGCGCAACCCCACCGGATCCTTCAGCAGGGTGGTAATGTCGCGAAACATGATCCCCGGCTTGGGGTAGTCGGGAATGGTCCGAATCAAACTTTTAATGGTCATGTTGTCCCCCGTTCGGGCTCTGATTGGCAATGTGACGACTGCTGTTACTCGGTACAACCATCATTGTTTTCGACAATTTTTGGAATCAGGGCCAGAAAGAGACGGACCACCCGGTCGGCATTGGCATGCATGGTTTGCTTGATCATTTCCCAGGTGACCGGTGCCTCTTCCTCGTGCCAGCAATCATAGTCGGTGGACATGGCCACGGGGGCATAGTGCAGCTTTTTTTCGCGGGCCAGAACACATTCGGGGACCGTACTCATGTTGATGATATCGGCTCCCCATTGGCGGAACATGTGACTTTCGGCACGGGTGGAAAACCGTGGACCTTCGATGGTGATGACGGTCTTGTTTTCGTGATGTTCCATCCCCAGCTCCCGGGCCGTGGCCGCGAACAACCGGCGCAGACCAGGGCAGAAAGGTTCGGCCATCGGGGTATGCACCACCTCGTTGCCGTCAAAATAGGTGCTTGCCCTTTTTTTGGTCCAGTCGATGAACTGGGACGGAAACACCAGATGTCCGGGGGCAATCTCCCCACGCAACGATCCCACCGCCGTTGTGGCCAGAATGTGCGTGCAGCCGTGGGCGTGCAGGGCGGCGATATTGGCGCGAAAATTGACATTGGAAGGTGGAATGGTATGTCCATGGCCATGGCGGGCCAGGATGGCCACCTCGACACCGCCTATCTTGCCCGTCGTCAGTACCGATGACGGCTTGCCATAGGGGGTTTCCACGTCCAGTTGCCTGGTACCTTTTAGAATAACTGGATTATCCAGTCCAGAACCTCCGATAATTCCAATCTTTATCATGATCCGTTCCCGGTTTGAGGATGAATGAGGAAGAATACACTTTTTCCCAGTCAGATACACATTTTCAGTTCCGGACGTCCAGGTTTGCCGTACCTTCATGTTGCCGGATACACAATTTTGTCCCGGGCGTCCAGGTCTGCCCTATCCTCACGTTGCCAGATATACAATTTTCGTTCCGGGTGTCCAGGTTTTCCGCATTTTCATACCGTTGCGGAAATGAAGACAGCATTGGACATCGACCCGGACACTCAGCGCAACCCGGATCCGTCGGCAACCTGGCCCGGCTTGTTGCGCGTGAAAAACCAGTGTCCCATCACCAGATGATCCATCTGCGTGCGCAAAAAACAATCCAGGGCCTCACCGGGTTGACAGACGACGGGTTCATTTTCGTTGAAGGAGGTATTGAGGAGAATGGGAATGCCGGTCAACTCGCCAAAGGCGGCGATCAGGCGATGATAGAGGGGGTTGGTTGCCTCGGTGACGGTTTGCAGGCGACCCGAACCATCCACATGCGTGACAGCCGGAATCTGGTCTCTTTTTTCTGCCCGGATCTGGAACACCTGCATCATGAAGGGGACATCGGCGTCGGTTTCGAACCACCCGGCAACCTCCGAGCGCAAAATGGCCGGTGCAAAGGGTCGGAAGGATTCCCGGCGCTTGATTTTGCGGTTCAGGATTTCTTTCATGTCGGGCCGCCTTGGATCGCACAGGATGGAACGGTTGCCCAGGGCACGCGGTCCCCACTCCATGCGCCCTTGAAACCAACCCACAACCTTGCCATCGGCAATGGCCTGGGCGGTGCGCTTGATCAGTTCGGTCTCTTCCAGAAGCGTGGCGGAACAGTTCGAATTTTCCAGATTGGTGGCATGGGTCAGCAACAGGTGTTCGTAGTCGATGTCCGAATAGGCGGGACCCCAGTAGGCATGTTGCATGGGTTCGGGTCGGGAACCACCAAACCGCCCGCACCAGACGGCCATGGCCGCGCCGATGGCCCCGCCGGCATCGCCGGCAGCGGCCTGGATGTAGACGTTGCGGAAGGGAGTCATGTGCCGGATGCGGCCATTGGCCACCGAGTTCATGGCACACCCCCCGGAAAGGGTCAGATTTTCCAGACCCGTGCGGCGATGCAGAACATTCAGGAGATGAAAAAACGCCTTTTCGTACATCGTCTGTACAGAACGGGCAATGTCTTTGTGGCGTTGGGTCAATTCATCCTGCGGGTGACGCCGGGGACCGAGGAGTATTTCCAGAGACGGCGTGAAGAGATCGTCCATGGTCGGGGCACCATTTTCCCAACTGTAATGAATGTTTTCCCGATGGTGACGGAAACAGTCCAGATTCAGGGAATAATTGCCATTGTCTGCCAGATGGACGAGGCGTTCCATGGCCTCCATGTGCGCGGGATTTCCATAGGGGGCCAGTCCCATGACCTTGTATTCGTCGCCGTAATGTGGGAAACCAAGATATTGCGTCATGGCTTGGTAAAATATGCCCAGGGAGTGCGGAAAATGAATTTTTCCCTGGATGGTGATGGTCTCTTCCCGGCCCGTTCCCCAGGCGGCTGACGCATAATCTCCAAAACCGTCCACGGAGAGCAGAGCCGCCGTCTTGAATGGCGAAACCAGAAAAGAGGAGGCCAGGTGGGCCAGATGATGCTCCACCCGTTGCACCTCTCCCTGAAAACGGGAATGTGGAAAATGGCTTTCCAGTTCTTCAAGCAGGGTTTGCCGGCGACGGGCATTGCGCAGGCGTTCCAGGACAAAGCGGGGATCCGGAAAATAGCGCAGAACATGCCCCATTTTTCGCAGCAGATTGACCCGTGGGTTGCTGTTGATGGCCATGACATCCACCTGGTCCAGCGTGACATTCCCGGCGGCCAGACAGTAGCGGATCGCCTCGGTCGGAAAGCCGGCCCAGTGCTTGATCCGGCGAAACCGTTCTTCTTCAGCCGCCGCCAGGAGTCGGCCATCCACCACCAGGGCAGCAGCAGCATCTCCATGATAGGCGTTCAAACCGAGGATAATGGCCATGACGTTGTACCGATTGAGTTGTCGATCCGCATGTTCTCCCTGCCCATTGCCAGACCTGGCAGATAAGGGGCAAACACGATTTTCCAGGAAACCCCTTCCCGTTGTCACCTGCCAAAACAATCCTGTCCAAAAATATTTTGCATTGTCATTGTCGGTAAAGTCCTGGAGCGGGATGGAAGCGACATGAATCCGTCAGACAGGAAGAAGGTTGCAGAACCGGATGGGGGGGTTCGCATCCATTGCCGGGGTCATTTGAACATTCAGGCATCCCACGCCAAGACCCTGGAGTTGACCACCGATCCGGATGTCACGCAACGGGGAAGTTGCATCATCGGTGTCCAGGCTGATTATGATGCCGATGCCCTGGCTGCCCTGCGTGGTCCGGTTTCTATCACCTTGCGCTGTGGCGAGCGGGCGGTAACCCTGTTTGCCGTCATGTCACCCACCTTCAAGCCGGGGGATCCCCTGATCATTCGGCGTCATCCTCTCCCGCAGGGGAACACGCTGGCCCATGCCGCCAGCAAATCGGCGCGGGATTTGGACCGGGAATTCATCGCGAGTCTGCGCCAGCCGGGTGCCGAAGTGATCGTCGAGGTTGTGCCGCTCGGTATTCCGGGCGCAACCGTCACCCAAGGTATCTTGTACGTGGTCTCCCTGCCGATTGGCAATCCCCTGGACATGTCGCCCCGCGTCCAGGCGACACTGGCCGGCGTGGATCGCATTCTGGCGGAAGATACCCGCACAGCCGATGAATTATTGAAGTCCCTGGGCATTCGCAAGCCGCTGATCAGTTGTCACGAACAGAATGAAGAGGAACGCGCCACAAAAATCGGTGCCTGGTTGCAACGCGGCGAACGGTTGGCCCTGATTTCCGAGGCCGGTACCCCGGGCTGTGCCGATCCCGGGTATCCGGTGGTGCGCAGTGCCATTCAGGCCGGTGCCCTGGTTGCACCAGTTCCGGGACCCAGTGCCATTCTGGCGGCCCTGGCCATTTCCGGATTGCCCACGGATCGTTTTCTGTTCCTGGGATTTTTTCCCCGGACCCGGGGCAAGCGTGTGCAGGTATTGCAGGAAATTGCCGCCGCCACGGTCACGACCGTGGTCTTTGAAACACCGCATCGGCTCCTGGAAACCCTGGCCGATTGTCAGGAAATTATGCCGGAGCGGGAGATGGTCATCACCTGCAATCTTACCCGGCCCAACGAAATTGTGGAGCGGGGCAGCGTCAAAGAACTCTGGCAGCGGTTTCAGGACCGGGAAACGATCCGCGGGGAGTATACCCTGGTCATTGGCAAGGGGACCCAACAGGTGGAACAGGCCGTGGATCCGGATCAGGAACGTCTGCTTGTGGAGTTGTTGCGCCTGCAATGTCCCACCAAAATTCTCTCCCAGGCACTGGCCAAACTCCGAGGTATCTCACGCCGACAGGCTTTTGACCATGTTTTGGCCCTTAAGGAAACAGCCTTGCCGGATGGCGAGGAGATACAAAATGTTGTCTCCTGATCAAAAATGGTGGATGCAATCATGGTGTTTCGTTCGCCGCCTTCGGGATGCCGGAGTCAGCGAGGAACAAGCCGAGGCGTTTTCAGAGGCTTTTCAGGAAATCCAGGATGTCCAATTGAAGGAACTGGCCACCAAGGGGGATCTGCGGGAACTCAAGTCGGAACTCAAGAGCGATATGCGCGAGCTTGAAACCCGGATCACAGGACAATTGATCCTGATCAAGTGGATGTTGGCCATGGTGATTGCCGCCACGGTACTTCCTGCCTTGAAATCATAAAATATTTTAATCTTCAGGCCCTGGGGCAAACCTCGATATCGAGAATATCCCGACGGCTGCCATGACGAAG
>JADGCO010000135.1 GCA_015228935.1 Magnetococcales bacterium
TTGAAATCATCTCAAAAGCAGCTCGAAAAATGGGAAAAGCTGCGAAGATGGGGTAAGGAGAAACAAAAAAAGAAGCCATTGAAAATATAAAGGAAGCATTGGGTGTATTCATCACAACATGTTTCGAGATGGGAACCATTGATGCCGTCACGAAGGAATGCGGATTCCGCTCTTATTTGAAGCCTGGTGTGATCTGGCCTGTTGTGATCCCAACCCATTCTTCCCGGGACATTGACCCGGATATCATTCATGCCAATATGCGTACAGCCAAAATGACCCGAGAGCGGTTTCTTGAGCTTTTGAGGCAGGCTCTGTCCTGAACCTGCCAGGGATCCAGCCCACTGGGTCCCATTTTCGGAAAGCCCATGCCTATGGCCGAAAGCAGGAAACGATCATAGAATGAGTTCATAAAGGCCCTGGTTGCGCTGTCGCTGATGCTCCAGAGTGTGGAGAGGTCGGCATCTTCGGATCCTTATAAATGTCAAAGATGATCTGGCCTCGGTGCCTTTTCTTTGATCGCCTGGGATCGTTTGAACAGTGGCTCTGCCCGGTCAGGTTGACCTTGCGCTCGATACAGTTCAGCCAGATTGTTCAGGCTGGTGGCCACAGAGGGATGAACCGGCCCCAGGGCTTTTTCCTTGATTGCCAGGGAGCGTTTGTACAACGGCTCGGCCTGATCATATAGCCCTTGCGCTTTATACAATATTGCCAAACCGTTCAGGCTTGTGGCCACGCCAGGATGATCTGGTCCCAATGCCTTTTCCCTGATTGCCAGTGATCGTTTGTACAGAGGCTCTGCCTGGGAATACTGACCTTGAGCTTGATACAGTTCCGCCAAATTGTTCAGGCTGGTGGCCACATCAGGATGATCTGGTCCCAGTGCCTTTTCCCTGATTGCCAAAGATCGTTTGGACAGCGGCTCCGCATGGAAATATTGGCCTTGTAATTGATATAGTCCCGCCAAATTGTTCAGACTCAAGGCCACATCAAGATGATCCGTCCCCAGTCCCTTTTCCCGAATCATCAGTGACCGTTTGTACAGCGGCTCCGCTTGGGCATATTTGACTTGCAATTGATACAATAATGCCAAATTATTCAGGCTGGTGGCCACTGAGGAATGATCTGGCCATGGAACCTTTTCCAAAATTGCCAGGGATCGTTTGTGTAGCGGCTCTGCCTGGACATATTGACCTTTCATTTGATACAGCATCGCCAAATTGCTTAGGCTTTGGGCCACTGTAGGATGATCTGGCCCCAGTGCCTTTTCCCTGATCGCCAGAGATCGTTTGTGTAGCGGCTCCGCATGGGCATATTGGCCTTGCGCTTGATAAAATGACGCCAAATTGTTCAGGTTTAGGGCCACATCAGGATGATCTGGCCCCTTTTCTTTTTCTGACAGGACGACTAATTTTTTGGCAATTTCAATGGCTTCTTGATATCTGCCTGCTTGATAATGTTTCACAATTTGTTGATTTAATTTTTTTATTTCCTGTTCCTCTGCACTCGTCGCCGATGCGGGAGCAGGTTTCTCACTCTGCTCGGCTGAAATACCCTGACCCACGCCCAGACCCAGGAGGATCACCCACGCGGCCAGGATTTTTTTGGAGATGCGTCCGGATTTTGGCATGGTATTTATATTCGCTTAAACGACGGCAGTTGATGCTTAAAATTATTTAATTTAAGCAGCACGATCACCTAGAGCGTATCAGAATGGGAACAATCCAAAAAGCAAAAACCGCCTCGGGAGATTTTTTTCATGGAAGTTCCATCACCTTAACCAGCTATCGTCCCCCCTCTTCTTGTTCATACTCAATGGTATAGTTCACAATTGTCTCCGGCATGCCAGCATTATTATCGTATCGTTATTGTGACCAAACACGAGAGAAAAGTCAGGTGACAGCCGATGCAAGACCAACTATCGCGCATGTGCCGCGAATGATGCGGACCAGGACATCGGGATGAACTTCCGCCAATTCGCGGGTAATGGACTCCGTTCCGAGAGTATAAACTTTATCCAAACGTACCCAACTCGGCAGGGGCAATACGCCACTGATCAAGTCAGATGGCTCAAGATGCACGGCATTTTCGTGTGTGGGAACGGAAGTAATGGCCAACCCAATGAAATCTCCATACTTGTCTGGGAAAGTCAGAACCAGCACCGGGCGCTTTTTGCTGAAGGACAAGTCGGCAAAAGGGAATGGCATCACGACCAGCAAGCCAGGTTTACAGGTCATTCCAGGCCTCATCCGTTGGATTGTCCCAAACCTTGTGCATGGAGACCAGTTGCGCATACTTCAAGGGATCCCGTTCCTGATCCTGCCGATGGGTGTGTTCCAGGTAGCCGATAAAGTCCAGCACCTCTCTGGCCAGGAGTAGGGGCAGGTTGCGAACCTTCACCTGAAGTTCTTCGACAAGGTCCATGGTCATCGTTTTTCCTCCAGTTGCTGGATCCATGTCGCAGCAAAGGCAATGGCTGCCTGGATGTCTTCCATGGTTATGGCGGGAAAATCTTCGAGAAGTTCTTTGGGATCATCCCCTTCGGCCAAACTGGCCAGGATCGTGCGCAATAAAACCCGGGTTCCTTTGAAAACCGGTGCCCCACCGCAAATGTGCGGATCACAAACAATGCGGGCGTTGTAGTCCATGGTCATGTCTTTGCTCGCGTCATCCCTCTTCTTGTTCATATTGAATTGAATAATTCATGAAGTGATCCCAAGGGAGGATTCGAGTTTTTCCAAATCGGTCTCCCTGGCCGGGTGATTGCGGACCCACTCTTCGGCACGAGCCAGTCTTTCCTGCATCTCTGGTTCGCGCAACCCTTGTTCGTTGCCGGGCACCACAGCGGCGTGTTTCAGCGTGGATGAGTCACGAATTTCTTGGACCAGTCGAGGTTTGAGATTCACCATTTCCCGTCCTGATTCCCGCTCCAGCCGCTTCAGATCCTTGTAAATGGCATCCAGGTCATAATCAAACCGGGCGGCATGTTCTTCCCGAACCTTGCGAACCTCTTCAACGATGGGGTCTTCCCACATGGTCATCCCCCGAGATCCCCAAAAAAGCAGGGGCCTCCGAAGAAGCCCCGCGACTTGCGGTCGAAACCACAAGGGTAGTCTGGCTTCTTATACCGCTCTCCCATTATTTTGGCAACAGAAATCCAGAAATATTCAAAATGGAGTTTCATGTCTTTTTTGGCCTGGGTAGCTGTCTCACCATTCGGTCAAAATCCGATTCCAGTTGATGATCGGCCAGCACACGGAACGTTTCATATTCTCTCTCAGCATGTTCTTTCGCCATCTGCGCCGACACCTTGCCCGCATCTTGCAGAATTTCCCGGTCGTTCAGGGTCAGAAACCCTTCCAGCTTCCTGATCCAGTCATCCATGGTCATGGGGATGCGCCGTTCGGCCTGTGATTCGGCAAAAATGAGATATTGTTCCGCCAGATTGTTCAGGGCGCGCAATTCACCCTCGTGCAGATAGTTTTTGGCTATGACCACATCCGCTTTGCGCACCCGTGCCCCTTCCCAATTGGTCAACCCCATGTTGGGCAGGGTACTCTTGGCACGCTCTGCAATCAACTCAGCGGCGGTGTGGCCATGGATGGCGTAGTGAACCTTGTTCTGCACCGTGGCAAAAAACTCCTGGGTCATGGGATGGGACGGATCATAATCCACGCTGGTGGCGTAAATATCGGTGATTTTTTGGTAAAAGCGCCGCTCGCTGGTGCGGATGTCCTGGAGGCGGCGGGTCAGTTCGTCAAAGTAATCCGGTCCCTTGCCTGGGTTCTTCAGCCGTTCATCGTCCAGCACGAATCCCTTGAGGATGTACTCCTTCAGCTTGTCACTGGCCCACTGACGAAAACGCACCCCCGCCGCGCTCCGTACCCGGTAACCCAAAGCCAGCACCATATCCAGATTGTAGTAGGCCACATCGTACTGCTTGCCATCGGCGGCAGTTGTTCGGAAAAACCGAACAACTGCCGCATCCTCCAGTTCCCCATCGGCCAGGATATGGTCGATATGCTCGCTGATGGTAGACTTGGCCTTGCCGAACAGATCCGCAAGCTGTTTCTGGTTGAGCCACAAGGCCTGGTTGTCCAGCACGACCTGCAAGCGGGTACGACCATCCTCGGTCTGGTAGAATAGAATCTCCCCGGCGGGAGGCAGGGTATTCGAGACCATGATCTCCTCCTCCGCGTATGATAGGCCGGATTGGTTCATTTTTCATGCGCTTATTTTATCGGGGCCGTATCACGGCGATCTGCCCGGGTTGAGGTTTCCATCTGCCCCTGTTCTTGTACCTGATACAATATCGTTGAATTCTTCAAGCTGAAGACCCTGTCAAGGATGATCCGGCCCCCGTGCCTTTTCTTTGATCGCCTGGGAGCGTTTGAACAGTGGCTCTGCCCGGTCATGTTGGCCTTGCGCTCGATACAGTTCAGCCAGATTGTTCAGGCTGGTGGCTACAGAGGGGTGAACCGGCCCCAGGGCTTTTTCCTTGATTGCCAGGGAGCGTTTGTACAACGGCTCGGCCTGATCATACAGCCCTTGCGCTTTATACAATATCGCCAAACCGTTCAGGCTTGTGGCCACGTCAGGATGATCTGGCCCCAGTACCTTTTCCTTGATTGCCAGGGATCGTTTGTACAACGGCTCTGCCTGGGTATATTGGCCTCGCTCTCGATACAGTTCCGCCAAATTGTTCAGACTTGTGGCCACATCCGGATGATCTGACCCCAGTGTTTTTTCCCAAATCGCCAGGGAGCGTTTAAACAGCGGCTCTGCCTGGGCATATTGACCTTGCGCCTGGTACAGTACCGCCAGATTGTTCAGGCTGTTGGCCACATCTGGATGGTCTGGTCCCACTCTTTTTTCACTGATCACCAGAGATCGTTTGGACAGCGGCACTGCCTGGGCATATTGGCCTTGCGCCTGATACAGTACCGCCAAATTGTTCAGGCTCAAAGCCACATCAGGATGATCTGGCCCCACTCTTTTTTCCTTGATTGCCAGGGATCGTTTGTACAACGGCTCTGCCTGGGCATATTGACCTTGCAATTCATACAATGCCGCCAAATTATTCAAGCTGGCAGCCACATCAAGATGATCTGCCCCCAGTGCCTTTTCCCGAATCGCCAGGGATCGTTTGGACAACGGCTCGGCCTGGGCATATTGGCCTTGCACCTGATACATTGCCGCCAAATTGTTCAGGCTGGTGGCTACATCAGGGTGATCCGGCCCCAGTGCCTTTTCCCGAATCGCCAGGGATCGTTTGGACAACGGCTCGGCCTGGGCATATTGGCCTTGCGCCTGATACATTGCCGCCAAATTGTTCAGGCTGCTGGCTACATCAGGATGATCCGGCCTCAGTGCCTTTTCAGACAGGATGACTGATTTTTTTGCAATTTCGACGGCTTCCTGATATCTGCCTGCTTGATAGAGTTCCACAACCTGTTGATTTAATTTTTCTATTTCCTGTTTCGCTGCACTCGTAGTCGATGCGGGGGCAGCTTCCTCACCCTGCACGGGTGAAATGCCCTGATCTACGCCCAGACTCAGGAGGATCACCAACACCGCCAAGCTTTTTTTGGGGATTCTTCCGAATTTTGGCATGGTATTTATATTCCTTAAACGACGGCAGTTGATGCTTAAAATTATTTAATTTAAGCAGCACGATCACCTGAATCGTATCAGAATGGCAACAATCCAAAAAGCAAAAACCGCCTCGGGAGATTTTTTTCTAACGTTTTGCGCAGGGAAAACCCCGGATCCATCAGGAAGGCACCGTGTCAGGTCGTGGTTGAATCAAGCAGACTCCACCAATCTTGAGCCGCATGGAGAACGCGCACGACCGATACGCCATCATGGCGCGGGATATAAAAAATCAGGATATTGTCGAAATCCTTGACGTGCCATTTCCGAATCTCTGCAAGCTTCTGATTCTTCATGGCCAGTGGGGAACCTATCAGAGGATTGAAAGCCATTTCATTGAAACTTACTTCCGTATTTGTGAGGAACCGTTCGGCGACAACGAAACCGGCATTTTCCGACAAATAGACAAAATGTTCAATGATGTCACGTCTCGCTCGTTCGTGTTGGTAGATTTTTGACTTCAACGCGGCACCCCTTGGGCTTCCAGGAGAGCCATGGCCTCTTTGCGAAGATCAATCCACTCTGTGGGACCAAGTTCGTGTTCTGGACTGTTCAGACCTTCTAACAATTTTGCTTCAAGTTGCTCTTTGGCCTTGAGTTTCTCATCGGCGCAGATCAATTCGCGCATAGATTCGCTGACGCTGCCGTCACGCCTCTGGACGATTTGTCCATCCACAAATTCCTTCAACACTGTAAAAGATTCCCCTCGCACTTCACCGCTTTCGAGACGTTCCGCCAGAACACGCAAAGCCAAAGCCTCGACACCGGCAACGGCCTCATCCATCGTCGAACCATAGGCCATGACACCGGGAAGTTCCATCACCTCAGCCAGCCATCGTCCTCCCTCTTCTTGTTCATATTCAATTGTATAGTTCATAAAGTGATCTCAAGGGCGGATTCGAGCTTTTCCAAATCGGTCTCCCTGGTCGGGTGATTGCGGACCCACTCTTCGGCACGAGCCCGTTTTTCCTGCATGTCTGGTTCGCACAACCCTTGTTCGTTGCCGGGCACCATAACGGTGTGTTTCGTGTCTTCCCACATGGTCATCCCTCCTTGAACAGAATGGGATATTTTCGTCGAGCTTGATTTTCATGCAACCTTGGGTACACCCGGCCAGGGCAGGTCTTCAACAGCAGCGGTCGCAGCAAAGGCAATGGCTGCCCGGATGCCTTCCATGGTTATGGCGGGAAAATCCAGGAATTCCCGGATACCATGAACCGGGTCGTTGAGGATCAATTTTTTCATGCGTCTTTTCCCTCGCAACGGGATGAAGAGAGAGGAACGCTCCTCAAATAGAGTGTATCCGGGCTGAAATCCTGGCCGCGAGGCCAAGCGACAAACCCGGACACCGTCTGTACGGATCGAAAATAGACAAAATCACGCAACTCCCTGAAGATCCCCTTATCCAGATAGGGCGAAACATCGAAGCAACGTCGTTCCCCATTGGCAAAGGACAACACCAGCGAATGCGGCTCATACACTTTCACGGCAACCACTTTTGGGTTCATCAGCAGCATCCCTCTATACATGGTGTCGATCCGTGTCGAAAAAAAACATGCGAATGATCAATCCGTAAAACATCGAAATAACAGGCATGACTCCTCCTGATTACAGCGTGTTGACAGCCCGGGAGAGCCACAGGGTCTCTTCCGCGAAGCGACACTCCACCCAGGTGCGACCGTCCTCGGTCTGGTAAAATAGAATCTCCCCGGCGGGAGGCAGGGTATTCGAGACCATGATCCCCTCCTCCGCAACATGATAGGCTGGATTGATTCGTTTTTCATGCGCTTTTATTATTATCAGAGCCATATCATAGCAGTCTGCTTGCCCAGGTTGAGGCTTCAGTATAGGGTAAGACCATCATGCATTCCTGACCTGGGGAGAGATCATGAACACCATTGCCAGGACCACCACCAAAGGCCACACGATTCCTCGCAAGATTCGCGACGCACTCCATGTGGTGCCAGATGACCAGATTGTCTGGGAGGCTCTTGACGATGGTACCGCCCGAGTACGGCACATCCGCTCTCTGGACCTGGACTATCTGCGGGCGCTGGAAGGTACTCTGACAGAATGGAGTGGCACGGCTGACGAGGAAGCCTACCGTGACCTTTGAGCAATTCGATGTGGTGCGGGTCCCTTTTCCCTTCACAGATTACCAGGCTGTCAAGAATCGTCCGGCTGCGGTGCCGTTCATTGCGTGGCATATGCATTGGACGTGATCACTGACCACCGGATGACCGCTCTTTGGCCTGTGCAAGCAACACCGCTTCATGGGATGTTGCCAGGGTGACCAGTTTGCTGGTCTGCCCCACCGTTTTTCCCTGCGCATCCTGGAGATCCTCGAAGGAGAGCGAATTCAGGATCCCGGACGGCACCAGATAGACGGTCTCCTTCCCCGTCAACAGCGGCTGCAAGGACTCCCACAAAGAGATATATAGTTGCCTGGCCAACTCCTCCTCCTGCAACTTGTTGGCTGCAGGCTCTTTCTTGGCCTCCCGATAGGCTTTTATCCGGTTGGCAACAGGATTCATCGCCCCGATTTTGACCATCCGGATGGCCGGTTTGGCCTGGGGATCGGCGACCAGGGCAATGATCTGCAACTCTTTGTAGGCAAGAGTTTGCAAATCACGTTCACGATACACCAGAAAATCCACCAACACCTGCCCGGGTTGCAAGGCCGACAACACCTGCTCCGGAGTCACCTCGCTTTTGCCCCGACCCGCTGCCCACACCTTGCGGCTCAGTTCGGCTTCCAGGGTGTCGATCTCCCTGTTCAGCAGTTCGAGTTGCGGTTGCTTCTGCTCCGAACCGCTCGCCGACAATTTTGCCTGTTCCTTCTTGCGGGTATCCAGGAGTTCCGCCTTTTCCTGCAATTCCGAATCCCCTCCAGCCTGGATCAGCGCCTGGACCTCCTCGGCCATACGCGCCAACAACCCCTTGCGACTCAACGAATAGACAAAAGCCTCCCGGGCCGTCACCTCCGTGCGCAAGTGACTCAACAGGGAGAGGTAGATATCCTCATTGTCCACCTGTTTGGCCAGGGACCGGCGGGTTTTTCCCCCCACCTGCCACAGGTTTTGCTCCAGAAAGCTGTTGGCAATCCGGAAACCACGCATCAACAGGGTCAGTGCCTGTTCATGCCGACCCTGCACCAGATACGACTCCGCCCAATCATTCAGGGTATCAAACACTTTGGGATGCTCTGTTCCCAACGCCTTTTCCCGGATCGCCAAGGTCCGCTCGAACAACGGCTCCGCATCGGTATACCGGCCTTGCCTGACATACAGTTCTGCCAGACGGACCAGCGTGCCGGCAACAAGGGTATTTTCCGGTCCCACGGCCTTTTCCCGGATCGCCAGGACACGTTTGAACAGCGGCTCCGCCAGGACATACCGGCCCTGATCCATATGCAACATGGCCAGATTGTTCAGGTATATGGCCACCTGGCGATGTTCCGATCCCAGTTCCTTTTCCCGGATCGCCACGATGCGTTTGAGCAACGACTCCGCCTCGGCAAACCGGTCTTGCAAGCGGTACATCCGCGCCAGATTGTTCACCCATGTTCGTCACATGTAGTGCAAAATCTGATTTCTTTCAATAGTTTATTAAA
>JADGCO010000136.1 GCA_015228935.1 Magnetococcales bacterium
TTCCCGCCATCCGACAGGATGCGGGCAACCTGACTTCTGATGAAATCATTTCCCTGATTGCGATACATTGTTCTTCCCTGTTTCTGGTCACGAAAAACGACCGGTACCCGGCGCACAAAACGCCATGACCGGTCACCACGACAGTTTAAAACTATTCGTGGCGGGTTTATATCACACCGGTCTGCACCTCTTCAATAATTTTTTTACAAAAAATTTCAAAAAAGTGTTTTTCGAAAATGACAGCCCAGTTTTTCAAACGTTTTTCAGTGGAGGAGCTGAATGGTTACGCTGGTACCGATGGGATGTGGCACATGTTTTCCTAATGTTTTTTCAAGAATCACCGATTTCCACCAAAGGCAGAAGGGCACCGATCCTGGCACCCTGACCCAGGCTCGATTCGATAAACATGTGTCCTCCGTGCCGGGCAATAATGGAATAACAGAGCGATAAACCCAGGCCGGTCCCTTTCCCGAATGGCTTGGTGGTAAAGAAGGCATCGAAGGCCCGTTCCCGGGTTTTGGCATCCATGCCGCAACCGTTGTCGGCCACCTCCAGCCGCACGGCACGACCCTCCCGGCGCGTGGACACGACGATTTCCCGCTCCCGATCCGTGACGGTATCCAGGGCATCGGCGGCATTGGCAATCAGGTTGATGAGAACCTGCTGCAATTGACTGCCCGAGGCCGCCACGGCCGGCAAATCCCGGTCGGGATCCAGCCGCAGACGAATCTTGCGCAGGCGTTTGTCGAAACGCATGAATCGGGAACTGCGCTCGACCAGGGAGTTCAAATCCAGGAGTTGTCTCTCCTCGTTTTGCGGCATGGAAAATTCCGCAATATCCCGGGTAATATCGGTCAAACGCTGGATTTGTTCATTGACCAGGGTCAGCAGGGAGCGATTTTCCGCGTCCAACTGGTCGCTGACATCCTGGAGTGAGTCCAACAGGCCGATGATGGCGGTAATGGGATTGTTGATTTCATGGATGATCCCGGCCGCCAGGGTACCGATGGAGGCCATTTTTTCCTGCTGATAATTCAGACGCCTGGCCTCATCCAGGGTCTTTTCGGCTTTTTTCCGTTCGCTGATGTCGCGCATGGTGGCGATGAATTGCGAGCGGCCACCGGTCCGCACATGGCTGACGGACAGTTCCATGGGAAAAACGGTGTCATCCTGGCGTTTGCCTGTCACCTGTTTGTCCACGAACAACTCGCCACGCAAATCGTGGTGGCCATACTTGCGGCTTCTGGTGTCCAGATCCCAGTAAATCTGCAAATAACCAGCGTGTCGTTCCCGATGGGGTGAGGGAATCAGTTGCAGAATGCTCTGCCCCAGAAGCTGCTCCATGCTCAAGCCAAACAAGGCGGTCATGGCGGGATTGGCGGATTCCACGATCAGATTGGCATCGGTGGTGACAATCCCTTCCACGACATTTTCCATGATCGTGCGCAGGCGGGCTTCGCTGATGCGCAGGGATTCCGTGGCGTGTTTGAGTTCGGTAATGTCTTCCTTGACGGCCACAAAATGTGTCACGCGACCATCCTTGCCGCGAATGGGAGAGATGGATGCCAACTCCCAGAAATGTTCACCATTTTTGCGGCGATTGAGAATTTCACCCCGCCACTCGCCACCCCGGTTGAGGGTTTCCCACATTTCGGCGTAGATTTCCGGAGACATCTCTCCGGATTTTAAAATATTGGGATTTTTGCCAATCACCTCGGCATGGGTATAACCGGTCACCAGGCTGAACTTGGGGTTGACATATTCAATGCTGCCGTCTGTGTTCGTGATGATCACGGAGACCGGACTTTGTTCAACGGCCCGGGAGAGCTTGCGCAATTCGGCTTCGGCCATCTGACGGTCCAGAATTTCTTCCTTGAGAACCTTGTTGGTCATTTTCAAGGTTTCTGTGCGTTCTTCCACCCGTTGTTCCAGGGTTTCATTGATTTGTTGGACCTCGATCACGTATTTTTCCAGGCGGACATGTTGTTCCCGGATGATCTGGGCCGCCCGGCGGATGATGGCATACAGGACCAGATACAGGGCCACAAACAGGGCACCCACACCCATGGCCAGATCTCGCTGGGTTTCGCTCAGGTGTTGCAACAAAGGGGTCAGATCATAATGCAATTCGATGACACCATGAATCTCCCGCTCCTGTTGCAACGGCACATGACTGACGATCATGTCCCGACCATCGATGATGTCATTCTGGGTGCCAAACCAGCGATGTGGAACAAAATGGGTCGTGACCCGACCCTCCATGCCGGCAATAAAGCCTTTACTGGTTCTCTGGTCCCTGCCAATCTGGGTTGCATCGGTCGAATAGATGGCCATGCCGTCCTGGTTGTAAATCCGGATATGGACCACTTCGAGATTGCCCATCAGTTTTCCGATGAGTTGGTTCAGATAGGGAATCAGGGGATGCTTGCGCAGCTCCTCTTCGGTCAGCATGGTTGATTGTTGCAGGAATCCTTTCAGGCTTGGCCAGAGGGTATTTGAAAATACTTTGGTTAATGTTATATTTTGGTTTTCACCCATGTGGAGCAGCGAATCCCGTTCCAGCTTGTTGACAAAGACGCCCAGAAACCAGGCCACGAGGGCGAGAGCGATCAAGCTGGTCAAGGAAAAATATCGTTGCAGTTTAAACATGTTTTGGTTTTTCATGGCATGTATCTTGCGCTATCTTTCTTCCGTTTTTTGCAGGTATATTCACTGACTGCGGATTTTTACTCGAAGACTCGGAAGTTCAGGGACAAAGGGGCAGGAATGAAATATTTCCCGAAAAAATATTGGGTTATCCTGTCGGGAGTGGTGCTGGCCATCTCCTGTGTTGGCGGGCCGACACCGCCACCGCAAACCAAGGTGGAAGCACCGCCACCTCCAGTGACGCACCGGGTATTGGATGCGCCTGTACCGTCAACCTCAAGTATTTCCTCTATCCCTCAACCAGAAAATTCCCTTTCTCCCGCCAAGGGGACACCCGGGACCGGCTCAAGTTCAGGTCAGGGAAGCAGCGAGGGAATTACCATGCAGGGGGTCAATCGGGTGCAATTCATTCCCCTGGGGGAGGATGGCATTCACGATCCTGAATCCCCTGGTCTCAAGAACCTGCAAAATCCAGCCCACTCTCTGGGCGTATTTCCTCCTGGTCAATGGGGTGAAGTGGATTGGATGCGGGCATTGCTGGGGGGACATGTCAAACCCCGCGCCGACCTGGAAGGCAAGGGAGACATGCAACTCCTTGACTTGAATATCATCATGACCAATACCAAAGCCATGCCCCATGTGCGTTTTCCCCACAATTCTCACACCCAGTGGCTGGCTTGCAGCAATTGTCACCCGGAAATTTTCAAGCCGGAAAAGGGAACCAACAACATCACCATGGAATCCATCTTTCGCGGTCGTGCCTGTGGTACCTGCCATGGGAGGGTGGCTTTTTCTGTTTATATTTGTCAACGTTGTCATAGTGTTCCGCATGAAGGGTCACCCGGGAAGTGGTGGTAGTCAGACCTTTCCTTCTTTTTCGGCCTGCTCAATGATCCAGGCCTTGATCATCGTTTCGGCCATTCTGTAAGAGGCTATCTAACTTGTTGATTTCAAAAAACGAATGAAAAACCGGGAGGGAGGTTCAGGAGGAAGCGGCTCTGCCCTTCCTCCTGGCGGGGTTTGGGGCTTAAGCCCCAATAAAATCTTTCTTTCCAATTATTATTTCCGAGTGTTGATGGACAGCTTCTTGGAAATCGGCAGATTGCTTTCCTGAAACCAGGAATCGTGTTAGAATTTTTCCCGCTTCCGAGAAAACTGAGTTAACGCTGTCCGCACGGACATGGCATTGTCTGTCAGGCGTTAGTATCATTCAATCTGCATTCATCGTTGCCGGGTACCCAGGCCAGCCATGTCGAAAATCATTGTTGCCATGTTTTCATGCGCTCTGTTTTTGGGAGGATGCACCGTGACTCCCCCAGCAGCCATCACCCCCACTGCGGAATTGCCGATTTTTGCGGTCAATGAGGGAAAGGTCATTTCCAGACAGGATCTTCTGGCTCGTATGGGCGAGGCCAGAGTGATTTATCTGGGTGAAAAACATGACAATCCCACCCAGCATCAGTTGCAAAGGGAAATCATCCAAAATCTGGTCGAGATGGGCAAACGTCCAGCGATTGGCCTGGAATTTTTTTCCCGCGCCCAAACCAGTTGGTTGCTGAATTTTACCGAAGCAAAACAATCTCCCATGAAGGGTTCTGCCGCCGAGTCCTCGCATGCTTCTCTGAGCCATGAAGGAGAATCATTGCGGCAACGACTGGGGTGGGAACAGCGTCCGGAGTGGGATTTTTACTATCCCCTGATTCTGGTAGCCCGGCACAAAAAATTGCCGGTTTTTGGTGCGGATCTGCCCCAGGGCATGCGTTTTCATATCACCCGGGTGGGCATGAGTGGCATCTCCCCTGTGGAGAGGGCGTTGATTCCTTCCACGGGCTTTGTCCACGAAGATTATCGGCAACTCATGCAAAAACAGTTATCCGAGGCCCACTGTGGTGCTGCGGCACCGGATCTGCTTGACCGGCTTTATGCCACCTGGGTTGCCCGCAACGACACCATGGCTGCCTCCATCACGGCCATGCTCAAGGAACTCCCTTCCTCTGAACCGATTGTCATGATTCTGGGGGCCGGCCATGTGGCGCGTGACATGGGTGTCCTGGAGCGGGTGGCTCATCTCAATCCCGGTGTTCGCCAATTGAATCTGGGCTTCAAGGAGATCTCCGCATCGCCTGCCACATCCGATTTTGCAACGTATCAACAACCGGTTCAGGTCGGCAATACCCGGTTTGCGCCGGAACATGGGTATCTTTGGTTCACCCCTCCGGCCCCCGCCACGGATGCCCCGGACCAGGATCCTTGCGCCCTGTTTCGCAAACGGCATCCACCGGTTTCCGAAAAGCCTTCTCCGTCCTGAGATGGCTGTTCAGGCCAACTTTTTCAGCCAAGGCGCAGCCAAATAAAGGACTGTTTCCACAATCGACAGAAACTGTTTTCCCAATTCCGGGAAAGACGGGAAGACTTTACAAGCGTCCATGTTTGTTACACACTGTTATCGAAAGCAAAACAGGGACGGTATATTTGTTGCTTACCCATTGTTCCCACTCTGATTTAATGGCAACCACGACTCCAGGAGGTTGACAACGTGGTCATGCGACGTTTACGGCGAATGCAACTGCATGTGGTCCTTTCGTTTCTAGGCATCATGGCTGTATCGATTCTGGGAACCTGGTACCACCGCCAGATTCATACACGACAAACGTTGGAGATGGGTGAAGAAAAAAATCTCTCCCTGACCCAACTCATGCAGAATGCGATCCAAGCGACGCTGGGTGATTTTCTGGCCAGATCACGCACCATGCCAGCCATGGATTTGGCCAGGGATCCGGTTGTTTCCCTCCTGGATAAACAGATTCGGAGTTTGATTGCCGACCTCTCGGTGGTCAGAGTCAAGATTTACAACCTGGATGGCATGACGATTTTTTCCACGGATCCGAAGCAGATTGGTCAGGATCAGAGCTGGAACCCGGGTGTGATCAAGGCCAGGGATGGGTTTCCAAACTCTGAAGTCATTCAACGCAAGATGACCGTCTCCTATGATGGCAATATCGAAGAACGATCCCTGGTTTCCAGTTACATTCCCATGCGGGCAACCGGCCCCCATGAGTCCGTGCCCGGCATCATTGAGGTCTACAACGATATAACTCCTCTTATAAATCATATTCATCATTCGCAATGGCAGGAAACCATTGCCCTGTCATCGATCCTGATCATTCTGTATCTGGCCTATGTCCTGCTCGTGCGTCGTCTGGATCGTACCATTCGCACTCATGAGCGTGACCGTCGCCGTCATCTTCAGGAAATCGAGAAACATAACGAAAACCTGGAAAACCGGGTCCAGGAACGCACCAGTGAGCTTTCCGCAAGCAACCTGGCGCTACAAACCGAGGTTGCCGTGCGCCGCCAGGCCGAAAAAGAGTTGTGTCTGGCCGCCACCGTGTATCAAAACACCCAGGAAGCCATTGTGGTCACTGACGCCCGGGGGATCATACAATCCGTCAATCCCGCTTTCAGCCATATGACCGGGTTCTCGGCTGAAGAAGCCGTTGGTCAGGGAATGAACATTCTGAAATCCGGCCGTCATGATGCCGACTTTTACAAGGAGTTGTGGCAGACCCTGGAGACCCAGGGTCGCTGGCAGGGAGAAATCTGGAACCGGCGCAAAAATGGGGAAATTTATCCCGAATATACCAGTATCGGTGCCATTCGTGATGGTGCAGGCAGGATCATCCAATATGTGAGTATTTTTTCTGACATTTCAGCGCGCAAGGAGTCGGAGGACCGCATTCAGTTTCTGGCCCATCATGATGCCCTGACGGGTCTGCCCAATCGTGTCCTGTTGCAGGATCGCCTGCTCCGGGCGCTCTCGTTTGCCAATCGTTTCGAGCATCTGGTTGCGGTCATGTTTCTGGGTCTGGACCGTTTCAAGATGATCAACGAATCGGTGGGTCGCCATCATGGTGATCAGTTGTTGAAAAATGTGGCGGCACGCCTCGCCAAATGTTTGCGGGATGAGGATTCCATCTCACGGGGCACCGGCGATGAATTCATCATTTTGGCCAGTGGGTTGCTGGAGGTCCGCAATGTTCCTGTCATTGCGGACAAACTCTTGTCAACGTTCAAGGAACCCTTCCAGATCGATAATGAAAGTTATTTCCTGGGTGCCACGATTGGAATTTCCCTTTTTCCAATGGACAGTCGGGATGGTGACCAGCTCCTTAAAAATGCCGAAACCGCCATGCACCGCGCCAAGGATCAAGGGCGGGGAGGCTATCAGTATTATACCGAGGAGATGGGACTGGTGTCAGCCAAGCGCGTCACCATGGTCAATAAACTGCGGCGCGCCATCGATAACAACGAACTGCTTCTCTATTACCAACCGCAGATTGAAGTGGCTACGGGTCGTCTGGCCGGTGTCGAGGCCTTGATCCGGTGGAGAAACGAAGAACTTGGCCTGGTTTCGCCACTCTCCTTCATTCCTCTGGCCGAGGAAACCAATTTGATTGTACCCATCGGTGAATGGGTTTTGCGCACGGCTTGCCAGCAGGCTGTGATCTGGCAGGAAGCCGGCTTCCCGCCCATGAAGATGGCCGTGAATGTCTCAGCCAAGCAGTTGGCCGTTGGCAATTTTGCCGATACAGTGGCTTCTGCCTTGCGCGATACGGGTCTGCAAAGCAACCAATTGGAAGTGGAGCTGACCGAAGGTTTGTTCCTGGCCGATGTCAAAGACACCATCGATATTTTTGATCAGTTGAAGGGCATGGGGGTCACGCTTTCCATCGATGATTTTGGAACCGGCTACTCTTCATTAAGTTATTTGAAGCGGTTCCGGGTTCACACCCTCAAGATTGACCGGGCCTTCATCAGGGACATCATCACGGATCCAGATGATGCCGCCATTACACGCACCATCATTGCCATGGCCTCCAGCCTGAACATGCAGGTGGTTGCCGAGGGTGTGGCGGCGGTTGAGCAACTTGAATTTTTAAGGTCTTTGGGTTGCGATTATGTACAGGGTTTTTTGTTCAGCCCGCCGGTCGGCAGTGATGAAATCACCTGTTTTCTCGAAGAGGATCGGATGTATCGCAACAATCCAGACAATCCAACCCCATCTCCGGCCTGGGTCGGACACGGCAAGGAGAAAATCATTCCCTTCAATTCCAGATTCGGGGGTCTGGAAAGTGAAATATCTCTACCTGTCACGAAAGGAGACCTGTTGCCATGATCATGTGTACCTCGGGGGATAAACTCATCATGTGTCGCAGTCGCCAAACTGCGCACTCCTGGACGGCTCTTTCACTCATTTCTGCGGCTCTGATCCTTGCGGGCTGTGTCTCGGATAAGCCGGAACCGGCCCTTACCGGCCAAGCGTCTGTCGTCCAGGAACCGGCCCCTGGGTCTCCCCAGGCCAGCGATAAAACAGGTGCTGCCAAGCCAAAAGCAGGTAAAAGTGCCGGTTTTAAAAGCTGGATAGGCAGAAATCAGAAAGAATTGGTCAAGGAGTATGGACAGCCGCAACAGACGTTGGATGTCACCCTGGTGGGGCGTCCGCCATCCGAAGCCTTTCTGTATGATATGAAGGATGGTGCCGGTTGCCTGCATGCTTTTGTCATGGTTGAAAAAACCGGGGAAATCATCGACTATTTCTGTCGATGATTGGATAATACTGAAAGAACGGGGGAAGTCTGCGTCTGCCATTGAAAGCAGACGCAGATTGAACTTATCATGCCGGATTGCAATAAAGTCTACAAGTTGGGAAGAAGGATTTTATCGGGACTCTGCTCCTGAAAAACTGGAATGGAGGTCCAGGAGGAAGGGCTGTGCCCTTTCTCCTGGCGGGGTTTGGGGCGGAGCCCCAAGAGTTGATGGACAGCCTCTTACATGCAGAATCAGGCGATATATGAAAAAAGATTTTTATTTTGGGTCTGGAATAATTTATGAAGCGTTGAATCATTGCCTGAT
The DNA here is from genome assembly GCA_015228935.1 of Magnetococcales bacterium. Lineage (NCBI taxonomy): Bacteria > Pseudomonadati > Pseudomonadota > Magnetococcia > Magnetococcales > Magnetococcales bacterium. The sequence continues at coordinate 8,560 of JADGCO010000136.1, forward strand.
GGTTTCCGATTACTTAAACCGGACAGGCCCTGTAGGGTCTCATTGAACACACTGCTGCCTGTGTATTTTTGGAACACTCCTTGATAGGAATCCATCGTGCCACGGAAGAGCGAGAGATTGATCTTGTCTGGACTCCAGGTATCGCTCCACTCTTCCGGCATTCCTCCCCTGGCGCGGGATTGACTCAGGGCCATGCCGAGGGGTGAAAAAGTCACGAGATCGCGACCAAACGCCGTTTTGGCGGAACTGGGCACCTGAACCGAACTGTTCAATCGGATTGCCGACTGAATTTCCAGGATCGGGTCAACAGGGGTGATCATATCATCATATCCATATGAAAAAGATGACGAATACCTATCCTGACTTTACACCACGAGCGGCTTCATGTGCAAGCGAAAAAACAGGACGACCCGCCTGAACGAACAGTTCTTCTGTCCATGACCATCAAAGCGATCCTGTTCGCAGATACGGTTCACCAGAGTGTGACAAACGTCGATCAGGAGTAACTATTCAGCCTCCCCACTCAAAACGTTTGAAAAACTGGGATGGGGGTCCAGGGGGAAGGGCTGTGCCCTTCC
>JADGCO010000137.1 GCA_015228935.1 Magnetococcales bacterium
AAGGGCACAGCCCTTCCTCCTGGACCTCCATCCCAGTTTTTTATTCGTTTTTTTTTGAAATTAACATGTTATTAGACAGCCTCTGAGAGATTGCCACCTTCCAGAAAAATCAAGACTCGCCAAAAATTTCAAAATAGACCACACTTGGCAGAAACGGGCGGCAATAAATTCCCCTGCCCATGCCACCTGGCATCCGGAATTGCCCACTGCCAAGAGATCACAGCCCAGGGATTATGGGGTATATGCAAAATTTCGGCCTGAAATTAAAACAAATTGGAAAAAAAAATGGGGGCCGGGTTTCATATCTGGTGGTGGCCCTTTTTCTTTGGGTCGCCCTGGCGGCGACATGGCCGGAAACCGCCTGGGGCAAGGAGAAGGAAAAAGATCCGGACGCCATCATCCTGATCTCCGATCCGGAAATCAGTGATCTGCTGGACCAGATGGCCGCACCCCTGATCCAGGCAGCCCGTTTTCCGCCGGAATCAATCCGCTTTCATGTGATCCTGAACACATCCCTGAACGCCTTCGCTCTGGAAAACGGTCACATCGTCTTTCACAGCGGCCTGCTGCTGGCCGCCCACGGTCGGGACGAACTGGCCGGCGTCATGGCCCATGAAATTGCCCACCTGTCCGCCGGCCATCACATTCAGTTGCGGGATGAAGCCAAGAATCTTTCCATTCGCTCCCTGATTGCCACTGCCGTAGGCATTGCCGCCGGCATTGTGGCACATGACAGCAACATCACCCAGGGTGCCATTGCCGGTGGAGCCGCATCCTCCCAAACCGCCCTGCTGACCACCATGCGGCAAAAAGAGCAACAGGCCGACCGTCTGGCCATCCCCTACCTGGCCAGCGCCGGCTTCGATCCCAAAGGGGTGGGCAATTTCATGGAACGCATCAATCGCGAACAACGACTGGCATCCCAGCCCCCTCCCTACATGCTCTCCCACCCCATCAGTTCGCTCCGCATGACCGAGGCCAAAGACCTGGCCACCCAATATCCACCTCGCAAGGCACGTCCTGATCATGACGAATCCGCCTGGCTGCTGCGTATCCAGGCCAAACTGGAAGCAGGCGTCGATGCCGATCCCGATGCCAGCGCCGAACGCTTCCGCAAACGGGCATCCCTGAGCGCCAGCCCGGAAGCCGCCCAGGCCGCCAACTACGGCCTGGCCATGGCCCAACGCTACGGCGGACACCTGACCGAATCCGACGCCATTCTGACCGCCCTCCTGGCCGAAACCCCCAAAAATCCCTATTTCCTGCGGGAACGCGGCCTGAGCCGCATGGAAATGAACCGGATGGAGGAGGCCCAGAAGGATTTTCAAAACGCCCTGACGCTGTTACCCAACCATTTTGATCTGCGCTATCAGTTGGCCGTCACCCTGAACGAACGCAAACAGTACGATCAGGCCAACCGCCTGCTGCGCCAACTCACATCGGAGCAACCCCAGGAACCAAAACCTTTCTACCAACTGGGTCTGGCGGAGGGGGAGTTGCACCATCCCGGTGCCAGCCACCTGGCCCTGGCCCGCTACCATCGTCTGATGGCCGACTCCCGCAACGCCCTCTGGCACTATCAGGAGGCGGTACGACTTTTCCCCGCCCGCTCCCAGGAGCAGACCATCGCCCAAACGGAGTGGGATCAATTGCGCCACCCGAAGAAAGGGCGCTGAGATGCCCTGTCGAAAGACCACCAGGCCGCGCATGACTGAAAAACCGCTTCATGCCGCCTGGGCCGTAATGGAATTTCCCAGGCGGGCGATGCGATTGTCCGCATCCACGTAGACCAGGCTCGGCTGATGCTGGGCACACTCGGCCTCGGTCATCCGGGCAAAGGCGGCAATGATGACGAGATCCCCCGGCTTGGCCCGATGTGCCGCAGAACCATTCAGGGAAATCATGCCACTGCCGCGTTCACCGCGAATGGCATAGGTCACCAGCCGCTCGCCATTATTGACATTCCAGACATGGATCTGTTCGAACTCCCGGATTCCGGAAGCATCCAGCAAATCCTCGTCGATGGCGCACGAACCTTCGTAATCCACCTGGGTTTCGGTCACGGTTGCCCGATGAATCTTGCATTTCAGCACGGAAAGTTCCATCCGCTTCTTCGCCTCCCTCAATTGCGAACCAGCCGCCGGTTGTCGATCAGGCGCGCCGCGCCAACCCGGGCAGCCACCAGAATAACGGGATCCTGCTCGATCCGCGCCAAAGGCAACAAGGTATCCGGATCCCGTACAGCCACATAGTCAATCTGCCCGATGCCGGCCTCGGTCAACACCTGCCGGGCCAGCTCCTCCAGTCGGGCTGCATCAGTCTCACCGCCCGCATAGGCGACCTGTGCCCTTTCCATGGCCCGAAACAGGGCCAGTGCCCGTTGCCGGGCGGGCGGATCGAGATAGCGGTTGCGGCTGGACATGGCCAGACCATCCGCTTCCCGTACCGTCGGCAACCCTGTCACCTCAATCGGCATGGCCAGATCCCGCACCATGCGCCGAATGACAAGAAACTGCTGATAATCCTTCAAACCAAAGCAGGCCTGATCGGGACGCACCAGGTTGAACAGAATGGCCACCACCGTGGCCACCCCCTGAAAATGCCCCGGTCGGCACCGGCCACACAAATCGTCGGCCAGATCCCGAACCTGAATCTGCGTCTGATGACCGTCCGGGTAGATATCCTGGACCGTCGGCAAAAACAAGGCATCGCAACCCGCCTCTTCCAGCAGGGCCTGATCCTGTTCCAGGGTGCGGGGATAGCGCTGATAATCCTCGTTGGGGCCAAACTGGGTGGGATTGACGAAAATGGACCCGATGACCCGGTCACACGTTTGCCGCGCCGCCAGAAAAAGGGAACGATGTCCGGCATGCAACGCCCCCATGGTCGGCACAAAACCCAGGCGATGTCCGGCGCTCCGCGTCTCCCGCACCCAATGTTCCAGGAGTTGTCGATTGGTCAAGAGTTCCATCTTTTCAATCACCAAAACTGTGTTCGATCCCCGGGAAAACGCCCGCACGCACCTCCTGGGCAAACCGGCCCACGGCCTGGCGCACCTGCTCTCCACCCGCCATGTACTCTTTGACAAAACGGGGTTTCACACCTTCGTACAAACCAAGAAGGTCATAGACGACCAGCACCTGGCCATCGCACCCCACACCGGCACCGATGCCGATGGTGGGAATGGGCAATTTTTGGCTGATGGTTGTGGCCAGCCGGGCAGGAATGCCTTCCAGGACAACGGCCCCGGCCCCGGCATCGGCCAGCAGCACCGCATCGGCCAGGATCCGGCTCGCAGCGGCCTCGCTCCGGCCCTGAATCCGAAAACCACCAAAGGCGTGAACCGACTGGGGGGTCAACCCGACATGCCCGATGACCGGAATGCCCCGTTCCACCAGAAAGCGCACCGTGGCCGCCATCGTTTCGCCACCCTCCAGCTTGACGGCATGCCCGCCGCTTTCCTTCAGCACCCGCACGGCGCTGGCCAGGGCAGCCTCCGGGCCGGCATGATAGCACCCGAACGGCAGATCGCATACCACCAGTGCCCGCGAGGCACCCCGCGCCACGGCCCGGGTATGGTAGATCATCTCATCCAGGGTTACGGGCAATGTGGTGTCGTGTCCCTGGACCACCATGCCCAGTGAATCTCCCACCAGCAGCAGATCAACCCCTGCCTGGTCCAACAGACGGGCAAAGGTGAAATCGTAGGCCGTAACGGCAACGATCCGGCTGCCATTTAGTTTCATCTGGATCAGATCGGGAATGGTGACACGTCTGGCCATCACGACGCATCCCCGGGTTCAAGCCAACGCAGGCAAGACCCGTCCTGACAACGGCCAGACGTCAGCAGAAAGCTGCAAGAAAACCGCCGGCAATGGCTGCTGACGGTGGTCAAACCCAGTGGCATGGCAGAACCCGTCCCGGTCTACCCACCCTTGCAGGCAGGATCGATCCAAGCATCTCCTCTGGTCTCATCCCGAAGAGGCACCTGGAATCACTCCGGTCACCGCTCCCCGACAAAGGGGCGTCGGTGCCTTCCATGGCAGCCTCTCCACACGGGATGGATCATTCACTTCTTTCAGCAACATGTCAACGGTTTTACACAACACCGGGTGCAAAAGATCCCCGTCCAGATCCGCCAAGGGTTGCAGGACAAAGCGGCGTTCATGCAGGCGGGGGTGCGGCAGGATCAGGCGGGAATGGGTCATGACCCGCCGACCAAGAAACAGCAGATCCAGGTCCACCTTGCGGGGTCCCCAGACACGCTCTCTTCCGCGCCGCCGTCCCAGACCCCATTCCAGGCGACGCAGAAAACGCATCAGTTGCAACGGCTCCATCCGGCTCACCACCACGAACACGCCATTCGTGAACCAGGGTTGGGCAACCGGTCCCACCGGCTCGGTCGCATAGAGCGGTGACACCCCGACCAACCGCAGGGAGGTCGAACACGCCACGGCCCGCAAAACACGCTCCCATGTCACCACGGGATCGCCCAGATTGGCCCCAAAGCCGATCCAGGCCGTCTGCAAGCCCACCCTCTGCCAGGACTTCAGGTGACCACCTTGATATGCCAGGGTTCGAAACGCACCCCCAACAGATTGTCCTGCGGATAGCGCATCTGGGTATAACCGCACTCCCGCAGTTTCTTGAAAACATCCGATTCCACGAAGCGGGCCGTAAAGTTGGCTTCACCGAATCCCACCTGTCCCACATCGAAGTCGCCCACCCCGTGAAAAGAGTAGCCGGGAGGGGCCAGGGAACGGGAGGCCAGGGAAAGGTTGCCACTGGCTTCATAAGCCTTGGTCAAAAATAATAAAAACTGTTTGGGAACACTGCGCACGCCCGAGGTCAGCACCACCTGATTGCCAATATCACGGCGAATGCGGCGGTAGACCTCCACGGCATGTCCCTTGAACAAAAAATTGCCCGTGAACGGAACCTTGACCACCTTGCGCCGGGGTGTACGATCCGTCAAATTTTTCAAGGGCTTTTTCCCCATGAACCCGTAGGTGACTGCGGTCTCATGAAAGATCATGTCCATGAAATCAAGCTCGGATCGCGGAAACTGACCCACCCGGGGACTGTCATTAGCCGTCTTGATGGCTTCGTCAAAATCCAGGAGGTAAAAATTCCCGTACCCGACGACCTGTTGCAAACGCTCAAGGCGTCGCACCGTGGATTCGAGAATCTTGAACTGGGCCGGGTCAAGGTAGGCATCACCGGGAAGATGCTCGTTGAAATGTCGCGTCCGCAACAGGGCCAACTCCAGTTCCGGATCATTGGTCGGAATACCGGTTGACTCAAATTCTCCCGTTGCAGCCATGGCCTGGGGTGTCAAGCCAAGGCCCAGTCCGGCCGCTCCAACGGCCATACTCGTCAAGAATTGGCGCCTTTTCATCATGTTGGATCCTGGCGTTTCTCTATGCATTCAAGAAGAGTCCATACTGCCGGCGGCACTCCCTGGCCACCTGCATTAATTTCCCCACATGGTACCGCATCGGAAAAAAAAATCAATGCCGCATTATCTTCCCTGAATTGACGCTTTCACCCGGGTTAAAGTAAAACCAGATGCGGCACATCCAGATCGCGCTCACATGATACCGCAAGCGTCAGACCAGGAAGTCCCGGACCCACCCGATTCTCATTCATCACGGAAGATTATGCTCAACCGTCCCTGTTGTTTCATCATCCCTGACCGATCTGCCTGGAAGATTTCATCCGCCAGCATGTGCGCGGTCCTGCTGATCGGGTTGCTCGTCATGGCCATCCCGGTGCGGGCCGATCCCCCGCCCCGTTCCGCCATGCCACTCCTGACCCCCCAAGGCTGGTTGGCCAGGGTCTGCAACCAGATCGGTCGCAAGCTGAGCAGTGTCACCACCGCCGAGTGCCTGGAAAGCGGATTGGAAATAGCATCCGGACGCTCTGTCAATGGTACACCTCTGCTGGTCAAGGAATATCCACCCCTGCCCGGCAAAACACCCCAGGCCCGTGTCCTGATTCTCGGCGGCATCCACGGTGACGAATACTCCTCGGTCAGCATCGTGTTTAAATGGATGCAGAAATTGGACCAATTCCACTCGGGCCTGTTCCATTGGCGCGTCGCACCACTCGTCAATCCCGATGGGCTGCTCATGCGTCCATCCCGGAGAATGAATGCCAATGGTGTTGATTTAAATCGAAATTTTCCAACGAATGATTGGGAAACGGAGAGCCGGAACTACTGGATCAAAACGACCGGTCGCGACCCCAGGCGCTTTCCCGGCATCAACCCCTTGAGCGAACCGGAATCCCGGTGGATCCAAAGCGAGATCGAGCGCTTCCGGCCCAACGTCATCGTTTCGGTACATGCCCCATACAACCTGTTGGACTTTGACGGACCCCAGGCCAAACCACCCCACAAGCTCGGGCACCTCTACCTGGATCCCATGGGCACCTATCCCGGTTCCCTCGGACGCTATGCGGGTGTCGAAAAAAAAATTCCCATCGTCACCATCGAACTGACCTACGCCGGCATCATGCCAACCAGCGATGAAACCCGTAATATCTGGACGGATCTGGTCCACTGGATCAGCAGCAACATCAGCGACGCAGCGACCGCGCCGCTGCACGCCAGGACACCCAAACCAGGCAGCAATCCCGCCGCAGCCCAATCAAAAACCTTTTCCACCGCAACCATCCTGCCACTGGCCACCCCATGAATCCGGAACTGGACAAACTGCACCCCTATCCGTTTCAAAAACTTGCAACCCTGTTGCACGGCAGCGTGCCGCCGCCCGGCTTGCACCCGATTGACCTCTCCATCGGGGAACCCCAGCATCCGGTGGCCCCTTTTCTCCGGAACCACCTGGCGGCTTCCCTGGATGGCATCACCCGCTATCCAACCACCCGCGGTCAGGCCGATCTGCGCCAGGCCATTGCCCGATGGCTTCAGGTGCGTTTCAACCTGGATCACGTAGACCCCGAACGTCACGTCTTGCCGGTCAATGGCACGCGGGAAGCCCTCTTTTCCATCGCCCATGCCGTGGTGGACCACACCCGCCAGCCCGCCACTCCCCTGGTGGCCATGCCCAACCCCTTCTACCAAATCTATGAAGGGGCCACTTTGATGGCCGGGGCCGAACCCGTCTATGTGGAAACCCGGGCCGCCAACGGTTTCATCCCGGATTTTGCGGCGCTGCCACTCGAAGTGTTGCAGCGGGTGCAGTTGGTCTATCTCTGCACACCGGCCAACCCGACCGGCACGGTTCTGGATGAAGATCACCTGCTCCACCTGCTCGAACTGGCCGACCGGCATGATTTCATTCTGGCTTCCGATGAATGCTATTCGGAAATCTGGTACGACGCCCCGCCGCCCAGCCTCTTGCAGGCTGCCCGTCGCCTGGGTCGGCGCGACTTTCAACGCTGTGTGGTGTTCCACTCCCTCTCCAAGCGATCCAACATGCCCGGTGCCCGTACCGGTTTTGTGGCCGGGGACCCGGATATCCTGTCCCGGTACCTGAAACTGCGCACCTATACGGGTTGCGCCACCCCTCCTTTCATCCAGGATGTGGCGACCCGTGCCTGGTCCGATGAGACCCATGTGTCGGAAAACCGCCTTCTATACCGCCAAAAATTGGCCGATGCCCTGGCCATCCTGCGACCGGTTTTGCCGGTCACCCCGCCGCAGGCCGGTTTCTATCTCTGGCTGCGGGTCCCGGGCGGGGGGGAGGCCTTTGCCCGTGCCCTGTATGCCGAACAGGGTGTCACGGTATTGCCCGGTGCCTATCTGGGGCGCGACACCGGTCACGGCAACCCCGGACAGGATTATATCCGGGTTGCCATGGTTGCCCCGCTTGCCGACCATCGCACCGCCATGCAGCGGCTCGCCCGCTGTGCCGAACAACACATTCAAGGAGGCCTTTTCCCATGACCGACCATGCCCATATCATCCATGATGCCTGGGAAAATCGCGCCCATGTCAACACCTCCACCCATGGCCTGATCCGCGAGACGGTTCTGGCCGTGATCGAGGGCCTGGACAATGGCTCCCTCCGGGTCGCGGAAAAACATCCCGGCCACCCGGAAGCCACCCATGGCTGGGTCGTCAACCAATGGCTCAAAAAAGCGGTCCTGCTCTTTTTCAAGCTGCACGACAACACCCTGATGGGCAATCCCTCCGCCCCAGCCTTCGACAAGGTTCCCCTGAAATGTGTCGGTTGGGACGAGGCTCGCTTTCGGGCCGCCGGCTTTCGCATGGTGCCCCCGGCCACGGTGCGCAAAGGCAGCCACATTGCCCCCGGCGTGGTGCTGATGCCCTCCTATGTCAACCTCGGTGCCTTCGTGGACAGTGGCACCATGATCGATACCTGGGCCACGGTCGGCTCCTGCGCCCAGATTGGCCGCAACTGCCACATCTCCGGCGGTGCCGGCATCGGCGGGGTCCTGGAGCCTTTGCAGGCCAACCCGGTCATCATCGAGGACGACTGCTTCATCGGTGCCCGGGCCGAAGTCGCCGAAGGGGTGATCGTCCAGCAGGGAGCCGTCCTCTCCATGGGGGTCTATCTGGGACGGTCCACCCCCATTGTGGATCGGGCCTCGGGGCATATTTTTACCGGCCATGTCCCCCCCTATTCCGTGGTGGTGCCCGGCACCCTGCCCGGCAAGCCCGGACCCGATGGCACCCCCAAACCGGGACTCTATTGCGCCGTGATCGTCAAGACCGTCGATGCCAATACCCGAGCCAAAACCGCCATCAATGAACTACTCAGGGAGTTTTGAAAAAAAAATTGAAAATCCCGATTCTTCATGCGTTTTTTGAAAAAATACACATTTCAAAGTGGACGCGGTTTGAAATGTCGTCTGAAAATTCAAGGCTCGTATCATGATCGATCTGGTTCACCCCCACGACCGTCTGGTCAAAGTGCTGCTCCTTCATCCTGAATCAGCGGGACATCTCCTGCGTGAACACCTCCCCCAGCCTGTAACTGCCATTCTGGCCCCGGGCAACCCGGAATTGGTTGATGGATCGTTCGTGAGCAATGAGTTGTCCGCCTACTTTTCCGACCGCTTGTTCCGGGCCAAAACAATCACAGGCAAAGATGCTTTCTTCTACGTCTTGATCGAGCATAAAAGCTATC
>JADGCO010000138.1 GCA_015228935.1 Magnetococcales bacterium
AGGAAGGGCTGTGCCCTTCCTCCTGGCGGGGTTTGGGGCGGAGCCCCAATAAAATTTTTCTATCCAATTTTTTTTATCCGGGTGTTAATGGACAGCCTCGAACAGATCGGGATGAGGTTCCGCTCTGCATGGCACTCTACCCCTTGATCATGAAATGGTGGGCGTCACCCCATCTGGAGTTGCGTCATCTGGCACGCAATTTCATGCTGGACGTGGAGGTGACAGCGTCCAACAAAGTGTCCCATCCTGACGTGACAACGCACGGCAACCGGCTTCAGGCTGCCGATGTTGCGGATTTGTATGCGAAAGTCAGTATAATTCTGGCTCATGAAAGTTCCGAAGATGTGGAAGGGATTCTGCGCCAGATCGGAGGGGCTTGTCGCCTGGAAAACGAGGCACGTTTATCGCGAAGTCGTTCAGGTCATGGGGCAGGCTCTCAACGGGTGGAAGTGGCGCGGTATCTGTCGATGCGGGATGTATTCTCGTACTGGTACGCAGAAGAAGTCGGCAATCCGGTTGCGGATGCCAGGACCGTCCTTGACTTTCTCAGGAGAAAGCCTCCCAATCTACCTGCGGGTTCGACGGCTGGCGGGTACTCTTCTGCCCAGCTCCTGCGGATGGATGCGGCACTGTCAGGTGGACCGGTTTGCTGGGTTGCGGTGCGTGACCAGGACGGGTTTTTTCCTCACGAAGCCGCTGATTTTCATGAAATGTCTGCGGAAGAAAAGGCTCCTGAACTGGTGCGGCGGCTGGCCTTGCCGGGTCTGGTAACGGAAGAGGATCGCCAGGATGCCGTGGGGATGATGGTGGCACTCTATTCTGTTGCCAGCCAGGATTTGTTGCCCCCGGATATTCTGGATGCAGAAAGCAGTTGGTATTTTTTCCCGGGTCCCATGGGCAAGGCGTTTGGCCAGACCGCTCCGATGGATACCGACTATCGGGCACCCTGGCTCCGGTCGCACTCTCAGCACCCGGGATATCGTGAGTACGTCCATAAAAACATGACATTACAAGATGTAAAACCGGCTTTGCAGGAGATTGGCACCTTTCGCGAGGCTTTTGGATCATGACAGCGGATTCTCTGACAGCGCCACATCATTCCGGGAAGGAATCCTACGCAACGCGGCTGCGTGGTTTGCTCCACAGTGACCAGGGGGCCTTTATGGAGGCCTTGCGGGCACGTTGGGAGGGAAAGGCCGGACCCGATTTGCGCGGGCAATTTTCCTGGAATGATCTCCTGATCCGGATGATTCGCAACGCTCCGGAAGAAGAGCGTCTGTTATGGTTTCCTCCCCTGGCGCGGATTTTCGGGGATTTGCAGGAGAAAGTTCCGGCAACCATCACCGCGCAAGAGCGTTTGCATTTGCTCGGGGCGTTGGCCCTGCTTCAGGTCCTGCCCTGGAACAAGGAGTCTCCGGCAAAAGAGGCTGCTGGTGAAATCCTTGAAATCCTGGATACATGGCTGAAATATGCGGCCACTCCAGAGGGATACACCCGTTTCGTTCCTTACAACCATCTGGAGCAGGAACAATTTTTTGGCCAGGTCGAAGAGGATTTATTGATGGCCCTCCTGCGACTGGCAGCCGTGCAACGACCGTTTGGCGACATACCCAAGAAAATATGGAAGCTGGCCATGCATCAGGCCGGGCATGAAACAACCCCGGAAAGTATTGTCCTGGCAGCCCGGCGACTGTGGGAAATGGCCTTGTGGAGTGGCAAAAAGGATCATCCGTGGCTGGCGACGAACTTGTGGCCGTTGAGCCAGATTTTGCACAGGGCTGAAGGAGTGGCCGGAAACCTGACGCGCCTCTTTTATTTACTGGATTGGCGGCATGGCAAAGAGAGTGTGCAAAAAATGATTTTATTAGTCAGGGCAGACAATGTTCCGGATCCGGATCGTGCATCATTCAGAAAAATGTTGGACTATTACGGTGACGAGGCACCGGATGCCATCAGGAATCATCTGTATCGGATTGGCAACGAAAGCAGTGCCGAAGGTGTTGTCAAGGGCCAGGAACAGGGCAAGAACAGAGGTTTGAGTCACAAAGAAAATCCCCTGAATTTCATCCAGACATTTCTCGGGCTGAGAGAAGGCCCAATATTATGCGTACCATAGCCTTTTTCAGTTTCAAGGGTGGTGTGGGGCGGACCAATCTGGTCTTGAATGCGGCGTATGCCCTGGCCAGGAAGAACAAGTTTGTGGTGGTGGCGGATTGGGACATTCATGCGCCAGGATTGACCATCATGGCTGAAATGGCGCGTCCTTTCGCACTCTTAACGGGTTATCCGGAACCGCCTCCCTATGATGTGCGTGATGGGGTGGCCAACTATCTGGACAGCATGTTGAATCTGGATGGTTCGGACGGGGGATATCCGGGGGTTCTGGATCCCAAAAGTTTGGCGCGACCCACCCGGCTTGGCGAGGAGGCCCGGGAGCGGGACCCGGATTTTCGTGGCGATATCTGGTTCATTCCGGCTGGACCGTTTCAGCCGCTGGTTCCTGAAGGGGAGTACGACGTTATTTTGCAGAGTGTCCAGCAGGTCAGACTGGCGCAATGGACCCCGGAGGCCTTGCAAGAGCGGAATGTACCGGATTTCGAACTTCCCGTGGTGGTCAATATTTTTTGTGACGAAATTTCCAGGGTGGTCCATGGGGGGGCACCGAGTGGCCTGGAGAAGGGGAAAGAGTCCCTCAAAGGTCGTACCCCGGATTATTTATTGCTGGATTGTCGCACCGGCATGACCGAAATCGGGGACATGATTTTGCATGCCGCCAAGGTGGATCGGGTCGTGCTGGTCAGTGGCCTCAATGCGCAAAATCTGGCCGGTCTGGAAATGACCATCCGTGCCTTGCAGGAAAAGGGACGGATCGAGATTGGCACCATGCGCAACCGGGTGGTTGTGGTGGCGTCTCCCGTGCCGACCGGGGAAGAGGCATTGAAGACCGAGCGCCTGAGGCGCATGGAAACGTTGCTGGATAGTCTGGCTCGTGAAATGCCCGTTGGCAACGAACAAGAGCCGATGCCCGAGATTTACCCCATTCCCTATCACCCGCACATTGCCTTGAGCGAGTCCTTGATGATCCGGGCGTTTCCCAACAGCGATGTTGCCCTGGCCATGGCACGGATTGTGGAGGTCATCCAGGTCAACCCCGATTCCCTGCCCGGTGAAGAGGAGCGGCGGCGGCAATTCAAGGAGGAACTGGCCCGGCGCGGCCTTGAAGATATTCCGCTGACCGAAGAGAAAAAAGAACAGAAAAACGAAAAAATCGAACCCGAACAATCAAAGCCCCATTTTCCCATCCATCCCTGGGCACAATTACCGGTCTGGAACTGGCCTGAACCGGATGTTTCTGAAAAAGAGTTTATCCCGGGTCTCCATTCGAAACATCACTATTTGCTGAATGGCCTGGCACGGTCTGTTTCCATTTCCAAAGAGAATAAGAGCAAAATTCTGGAAAACATTTCCGGTCTTTCTGATCCAATAATTTTAGGACTTACGAAAATATTCTGGGAAGAAACGGCCAGATACAATTCCTTGGAAGAACAAAACTGGCCGGGACTTCTGGCCCTGGGGGTCGAGCATTGGAACTCCTGGCTTGATATCTGGTGTTCACAGCGTTCTGTATCACGACAGGAAATATTGGAAAAAGTGCTTGCCGGGGAACGAGATCAGGTGTTGGGAGGGTGGGGCAGGATTGGTTATTTTTGGTTTGTTTTAGCTAATTATTTTAAAAAAATTCAAAAATGGGACATGGTAGAACGAGCCTATCGCAAAGCAATTGCCTTGGATGAAAAATATGCTGGTTTTTGGAATAATCTGGGGAATCTTCTTGTGAATCAGCTTGGCCGCCATGCCGAGGCGGAAGAGGCTTACCGCAAGGCGATTGCCTTGGATGAAAAAAATGCTTATCCCTGGAACGGTCTGGGGAATCTTCTTATGAATCATCTTGGTCGATATGCCGAGGCGGAAGAGGCTTACCGCAAGGCGATTGCCTTGGATGAAAAAAATGCTTATCCCTGGAACGGTCTGGGGAATCTTTTTACGGATCACCTTGGCCAATATGCCGAGGCGGAAGAGGCTTACCGCAGGGCGATTGCCTTGGATGAAAAGGATGCTTCTCCCTGGAGTGGTTTAGGGAATCTTCTATCAGATCAGACCCGCTTTGCCGAAGCGGAAGAGGCTTACCGCAGGGCGATTGCTTTGGATGAAAAAGATGCTTTTCCCTGGAACGGTCTGGGGACTCTTCTTATGAGTCATCTTGGCCGATATGCCGAGGCGGAAGAGGCTTACCGCAGGGCGATTGCCTTGGATGAAAAAAATGCTTACCCTTGGGGTGGTCTGGGAGTTCTTCTTGCGGATCACCTTGGCCGCTATGCCGAAGCGGAAGAGGCTTACCGCAAGGCGATTGCTTTGGATGAAAAAAAAGCTGCTATCTGGAATAATCTGGGGAATCTCCTTACAGGTTACCTTGGCCGGTATGCCGAGGCGGAAGATGCTTACCGGAGGGCGATTGCTTTGGATGAAAAAGATGCTGGCCCCTGGAACAGCTTGGGAATCTTGTTTTCCCGCCTGGGTCGCCATGCCGATGCGGAAACTGCCTATTACAAGGCCATGGAAGTCAATTCAGAAAATGCGGATTATCCTCAGTCCGTTGCAGAAATGGCCCTGGTCAGGGGAGAGTTGGACAAGGCATTTACCATGTTGGAGCGGGCCAAAGGGTTGTGCAAAACAGATGTGAATCAGCAAAATCAGGCCATGCTGGAACTGGCTCTGGCCCTGGCATGGGATGATCGTGCTGCCGTGACGCAAAGTGTGAGGCAACTCTCCCAGTGGCAAGCGGACCAACGCCCAACAAGTCAATGGAACTACGATGACATAAAACCCCTTTTAGAGCGGTTGCCTGAAAAATCCCGCCATCTTTTTCAGGAATGGGTGCGTGCCGTCAAACGGGAACCGGGTGCCGATCCTGAAGGAGCCTTTGAAAAATATCTGGAAGGTCTGAAATCGCCTTCGACGTAGGGTTCTTTATATCACTGTGGAGCGGGTTGGAGAGTGACGAGCCTGGAATGTTTCTGAAAACAAGTGGCATGAAACATTGTTGGGAGCAATGGTCATGATGGCAGTCGAATTGGAAGCCTCAATCATGGATCACCGGCTGGAAGTCGTGAGTGACCGTCTGCCTGCCCACAAGACCATGGCGCGGGTGATTGTTCTCTATGATGACGATGATAAAATAGTTCATGAGAAAAAAACAACCAATAACAAAGAGTCGTTGGCCCAACTTCTGGCAAATCCTTATCCTCCCAAGGGAGATGGCCTGCCCATGAAACGGGAGGATCTCTATGACCGACCTGGTATGCGTTGATACCCATGTGTGGGTATGTGTGTTTGTTGTGTATGACGATTTTAGTTGTTATGCGTTACTGACTAACGAATATACTGACAAAGTATGCTGATTCTGGTATATCTAAACAATGGATCACGAATATAAGCCGCTTGTCTGGATCGGTGATGGTCGGAAACGGTTGCGCGAATTTCCGGATGAGGTCCGATTGGTCATGGGGTTTGCGTTGTGGAAATCATCCGAAATAGGTTTGCAACGGCTGCCAAGCGGTACGAGGCGTGGGTCAGTGGAAAGAGGAGTGAACCATGAGCGAGCATGATGTTGCGGAGCCAAGTACCGGCAATGTGTTTGAAGATCTCGGATTTCCAAATGCGACAGAACATCTGGCAAAGGCAGATATCGCGATTCGTATTTCCAGGATGATCGATGCACGCGGTTTGACGCAAAAGCAGGCTGCCGGAACCCTGGGTATTCGGCAGTCGCAGGTTGCCGACATGCTGCGCGGTCGCCTGTCCGGGTTCAGCATGGACAGCTTATCCAGATTCTTGCATGCTTTGAACCAGGATGAACCAACCATTGTCAGTGGATGTGCGACTGGAAAAGATCGCAAGACAGTCACTGCCATGGACGTATTGGCAACCGAGGTCAAGAATCCGGTTGCAGCGTGATGGGCAGGGTGAGTTCCTCGTCCAGATCGATCCACATTTCCTGGGTTTTATAGCCGGGATGTGACACATGAATCTGATATTTTCCAGGCGGCAACTGGATGCCGGGCCGATAACGGGCACGAATGTTGACCACTTGCACTTTGGCCCGGGCCGGTTTGGTATTGACGGTCAAACCATAGGTGGAGGAGGAAGGCTTTTCCAGGGTGATGGGAACGACCAAATCCGCCTGCCGCAAGGTGACCCATTGCAGATTGGTGATGTAGCCGGGATGTGAGACCTCGATCTGGTAGGCCCCCGGTGCCAGGGTCATGCCGGGTCGGTAAGGGGAAGAAATGTTCAGGATGCGAATGGTGGCCCCCTCCGGATCCGAAGTCACCGTCAAACGGGGCGGGGTCCCGGGTGGATTTGGCTTGGCCACAGGCGGTTCCGGTACCGGCTCCGCCCGACCGGAAAGCACAACACCCCCCTCTACAGGCGTGGAAACCGAACGAAATTCACCCCCTGTTCCGGAATCCATGACCGGGGGAGGGGAGGGAGGATTGGCAACTGCGGTTGGCTTGACCTTGACGGCATTCTCACCGGACTCTTCCAGCGCGACAGGCGGTCTGCCCTGACCGTTTCTTTCCGTCGCGACAACGTTTTCCGGTCTGACAGGCGGTGCAGGCACGGCCTTTGGCTCGTCAGGGACGACCACCTCCGGCCTGGTTGGTGCCGGGGGTGCCAGGATTTTGGACTCGGATGGCGGGGCCGCCTCGGCAATGAGGGGGGCAGCCCGCTCGGGAGGTACCGAAACCGCTGTCACGGGAGAGGGTGTCACGGCAGCCGCCACCACGGCAGCCGGTGCCACGGAAGAGGGGTGGGGCCGCAGAGATTCGGCCACCTGGGGCGGCGTGGAAAGCGGAAGAGAGGCAGGAGACTTGAACCACCAGAGTACCCCAAACAGGAGCAGGATTCCCAATGCCAGGGGCAAGGGTTTCATGATTTGGGAATAATGCCCCGGCGGGAAGCCCCCCATGGATTGGCGGGGAGATTTCGGCGGGACGGGCGGCACACTGGCCACCGGCTTTTCCAGATTCAGGGCCACGATTTTTTTCATGGCCCCTTCGTGACCCAGGTCGGCAGCCGCCTGCCAGGCCGTCAAAGCATCCTGGGCATGATTGAGCATGTGCAGGACATTGCCCAGATTGAACCAGGCACTGGCATATTTGGGGGCAATGGCCAGGGCATGCCGATACCGGGATTCGGCCTCGGGCCATTGTCCGGTCTCCTGAAGCACCCAGGCCAGGGTGAATACCACCTCGGCACTGTCTGGACAGGAGGTCATGGCAGCCCGCGCCTCGGCCTCGGCCCGCACGCCGTCGCCCTCGTTGATGGCCTGAATGGCCCTGTTTTTATAACGGGCCGCAGCAATCACCGCCTCGGGTGTGACCGGTCCACTCCGCGGACGCAATCCCTCCTGCACCATGCGGTTGAGGTTGAGCAGATCTTCTTCCACCCTCTCCAGGCGTTGTTCGAGGGTACCCGAGGCCTGGGTCAGACGGGATTTTCCTTCGGGGCGGGACGCTTCGTCCATGGCGTTGATCCTGTACATCCGGCTTTTAACCTGACTGAAACTGTCCGATTTTGGCGGATATACAGGCAAATGAAAAGGTCTGTCAATGGACAGCCCCGGCTTTTCCATGTTGAAAGGTGCGCATTTTCACTGGCATCCGAACGCCACTCGCATTACGTTGTCCAGGGATGGAACAGAAGTGGGGAGGCAGGACGAGGGCCAACAATCGGCCCATGGACAAGAGGGATCTGGTGTCGAAAAACCTGTTGGATGGATGGGGAAGGCGATGATCAAAAAAAGTTTGTTGGATAAAATTCCGTTTTTCAAAACGTTTACGGATATCGAAAAGGAGGAGATATCCCAGTTGGCGGACGCCCAATTTGTCAAATTTGCCGCCAACGAACCCATCATCAATGAGGGGGAGTTCGGGGATATTTTCTATATCATGCTGCAAGGGTTGGCCAAGGTTTACAAAAAGCCGTTCATGGAACCGATTGCCGACTTGAAACCGGGCAGTATTTTTGGCGAGATTGCCTTTCTCAGTCCGCGGGTCCGGACCACCAGCGTCATCTCCATGGCAGATACGTTTCTGCTCAAATTTCCCAAGTCGATCCTGAAGGTTCTCACTCCGGATACCCGGGACAAGCTCAAGGATCAGCTCATCATTGTGTTGATCAAGCACCTGGACGGCTTGCGGCAGGCCATCGAACGCACCAAGGCCCCGACGGTCGTGGAATCCAGCAATCCCTTCGAGGAACTCAAAAAGGCCGAAGAAGAGGAAAAAGAGGAGGTCTTCTACGAAGAGGAAGATGGCCTCAAACTGACCTATCTGGGTCGCAGAAAAGTGCGGATAGAAAAAGACAACAAGACTTCCGAAGTGGAGCTGGTCTCGCTGACCGATACCATTCCCGGCAAATATGTGAAAGCCATCCAGTCAGCAGGGAAGGATCCGCGGGATTTCATGTACGGCAAGGAGTTTGTTCTGCCCCGACCGGCGGCCCGGGCCTGGAACCAGTTGCTGGTGACTGTCAACAACGAGGCACTTGTCCGGCAACGCCAGATCGATGCCTATCAAAAAATCGATGGTCTCTATACCGGCTGATTTTCGGGCCACGTTGGCGTGACGCCGCTGAGAGGCTGCCTGATAACTTGTTAATTTCAAAAAACGAATGAAAAACTGGGATGGAGGTCCAGGAGGAAGGGCT
>JADGCO010000139.1:0-1155 GCA_015228935.1 Magnetococcales bacterium
AGCCCTTCCTCCTGGACCTCCATCCCAGTTTTTCATTCGTTTTTTTTGAAATTAATCAAGTTATTAGACAGCCTCTCACACCCAACTGGCAGAAAAAACCCCCGTAAACGCCCGTATGAACAACTCTTCGAGACGTTCCCGCGCAACCTGGTGACCCAGGGCGGCCAGGGAAGTCACCGACCGGTCATGAAACCCGCAGGGAACAATACCGGCAAAGTGGTTCAGATCCGGATTGCGGTTCAAAGCCAGACCATGGGAGGTGACACCGCGACGAATGCGTACCCCAAGGGCACCAATTTTGGCGGTTCCCACCCAGATTCCAGGCCCGACGGGATCGCGTGCGGCTGTCACACCCAAAGCGGCCAGGGTCTGGATGGCACACTCCTCCAGACGCCAGACATGTTCCCGCACGGCCCGTGACCGGGGACCCAGATCCAGCAATACATAGGCCACCATTTGGCCCGGACCATGGTAGGTCACCCGACCGCCCCGGTCGGTCTCCACCACCGGAATGGCCATGCCGGCGGGCAAGGAATGCAAGATTTCGGTCTGCAAACCGGAACGTCCCATGGTATAGACCGGTGCATGTTCGGTCAAAATCAGCAGGTTGGGCGAGTCCCCGGCCAGAATGGCCTCCACGGCACGCTGCTGCTCGGCCAGGGAGTCGGCATACGCCTGACGGGTATGACGAATCAGTCGAAAGAGGGACATGGAGGATCCGGGGCGCAAGAACCAGAGGCCATGGGGCCGGCGCTGCCGGTGAAGAGTTGGTGCGCCTCATGGGAAGATCGGGCCAGGGGATGACTCGCCACGCCCGCAAAACCCATGCGCAAGGCTTGTTGCCGGACCTGCTCGAACCACTCCGGGGTCCGATAGACGATGACAGGGTGATGGGCCAGCGACGGGCGCAAATATTGGCCAATAGTCAACAAGGCCACCCCGGCCTGGCGTAAATCCAAAAGGAGTCGCTCCACCTCGGCATCACTCTCGCCGAGACCCACCATGAATCCGGACTTGATGGCCAGACCAGGAGCCAGATCCCCGGCCCGCCGCAACACGTCCAGGGAATAATCATAACTGGAAACCGGTCGCACGGTGGCATACAGGCGGGGCACGGTTTCGACATTGTGATTGAAAACCGCCGGTCCGGCGGCT
>JADGCO010000139.1:1232-8436 GCA_015228935.1 Magnetococcales bacterium
GTGCAACGCCTCGATGCAGGCGGCAAATTGCCCGGCACCGCCATCGGCCAGATCATCGCGATTGACGGAGGTGATGACCACATGGACCAGGGCCATCTCGCGGGCAGCCGCAGCCACCCGGGCCGGTTCCGCAGGATCCACCGGGCCGGGCCGGGCGGTGGTGACCGCGCAAAAGGCACAGCGTCGCGTACACAAATTTCCCAAAATCATGAATGTGGCAGTTCCGGCATGCCAGCAAGCCCCCATGTTGGGACAGGCTGCCGACTCGCAAACCGTATGCAGTTGATGGCGTCGCACCACCCCCTGCACGGCCCGAAACGCCGCCGAGGTGGGAGCGCGCACCTTGAGCCAGCGGGGTTTTCCCGCCAGGGTCGCGCCCTCTTCCCGACCGGCATCCGATTGTCCGACAACCACGCTTGCGGAAGCCACGTTTGCGGAAACCACGTTTTCAGCGACCACTTTTTCAGAGACCGCGTCTCCAGCGACCACGCTTGCGGCAACCACGCTTCAGGACTCCACACCAATTTTTTGAAAAAACTTGTGGCGAATCTTGTTGCTGAAGGCTTCCCACTTGACTTCGGCCAGGGTTGGATTGTCATGCCCGGAAAGAAAGCCCAAGGGAATTTCAAAGCCACCGGCGCTGCTTTTGCCTCCCCCATAAAAATGGCCTTCTTCATCCCGGCCCAGGGCCTCTTTCAAGAAGGCATCCGGGGCCAGGGTTTGTTTGCTGGTCCGCAGGGAACCCTGAATCACCTCCCGCCCGTCCGGATAGGTGATCACCCCATAGACAATGGCCGTGTGAACCGTCTCTTCGGTGATCAGGAAATCCGCCGCCTGGGGGATGGCATCCCGGTCATCGGAGCGCAGATACCCCACTCCGGAAATGCAAAAATTTTCCCGCATCACCCGATTGGCCAGGGCAATGCGAATCACCTCCATCACCTTGTGATTTCTCTTCTGGTTCAATATTTCAAACAACAGAACCGGATTGACCAGGGGCTGCAAATACATGGCCGCCTGAAAATCGGGGGGCTTGGCATGAATCATACAATCCGAGTCGGAAATGATGCCATGCATCAGGGCAGTGGCCAGCCGCCGGTGTTCTGGCCGGGAATTTTTCAAATCCAGCAATCCGGCCTGGAGATAACTCGTGAAAATGGACGCACTCGCCCCAACCATGCGCAAATCCAGAAACAGGGGCTGCAACCGTTCCTGATCCACATGATGATCCACCACCATCAGAATCGGCACCCCGGCCCGCTCGATGAACTCCGTCATGCGGGAGGTGGTGCCCTGATTGTCGAGAAAAACCGCCCCCTGGTATTGCCCCTTGGGAATCTCTTTTTCCGGCCATTGGAGCATGGTAATATCCAACAGATTGATAAGAGCCAGGTTTTCCTGATGGCTGATGCGTCCGGCATAGAGCAGGTCTGTTTCGATACCATGGCTTTCGGCAAGCAGCTTGTAGCCGAAGGCACAGGAAATGGCATCCGGATCCGGAAAATCCTGCAACACCACGGCATGCCGTTCACCGCTGCGTCCCTGCAACAAGCGGAGCAGCTCTGCCGCCTTGGCCAGTTCGGGAGCCTGTAATTCAGCGAGCGAATCCACTTCTTGCACCACTTCGGTCTCATGAGCCATGCAGATCTCCCCTGTGACTGTGCCTGCCATTGGTAATACCCGTATCCTGGATTGTCCAGGCAAACCCGCCACCTTGTCCAGCAAATTGTCATGGCCCCGCATCGATTCTGGTCTGGATGGCCGTTTGGTATTTTTCCTTTCCATGCCCCTGCCATCTGCGGCATCCTGCGTCACGCTGTAACCGGTTCACCCCCCCCCATTTCCCTGGTTTGTGGAGGTCTGGCATGGCAGAAATCACCGCACGGGTCAAACTGATCGAGGGCATACAAATGCTGGGAGAGTCAGGCTCCCGGCACACGGTGGTCATGGATGGTGCCGAAAGCGTCGGGGGACGCGACATGGGCATCCGTCCCATGGAACTGTTTTTGATCGGCCTGGGTGGTTGCACCTCCATCGATGTCCTGCAAATCCTGCGCAAAGGCCGGCACGACGTGCAGGATCTGGATGTGGCCATCCGGGGCGTGCGGGCCGAAGAGGATCCCAAGGTATTCTTGACCATCAAGGTCCATTTCAAAATCCTGGGTCGGAACATTCCCACCCAGGCCGTGGAACGGGCCATCCGTCTGTCCGAGGAGAAATATTGCTCGGCATCCATCATGCTGGGCAAAACCGCCACCATCGAAACCAGTTATGAAATCGTCAACACGGACGCAGCGGCTGCACCTTGATGGGTCTGCCTCAGCCACAGGCACTTTGTCATCCGGGCACAAAAACCTTATAATCCTGTCGCCGGTCACAGAAGCGTCGCCGGTTGCAGGTATCACCTGATCCGATCACCAGCACTTTGCCAACAGGTCTAGCCATGCTCCGTTTCCGTTCCATTTTTTCCGGGCTGCTTCTCTGCATCTGGCTTGCCATGATGCCCCTGGTGCAGGCCGAAACGTCAGCCACCCCCGGCAACAATCCGCCTACGGCCCCGTCGGCTTCCGGCGCGGCTGCCGTCGCCACACCCGGCAACAATCCGCCCACGGCCCCATCGGCTTCCGGTACGGCTGCCATCGTCCCCCCCGGCAACAATCCGCCCACGGCCCCATCGGCTTCCGGCGCGGCTGCCGTCGCCCCCCCCGGCAACAATCCATCCACGGCAACCCCGGCACCAGCCGTTGCAACCACCCCCCTGCGCTTTGCGGATCTGGTTGCCGGCAAACAGTACATTCAAATTCCCAACCCCCCTCCCTTCACCGGCACCAAGCCCCAGGTGTTGGAAATTTTCAACTTCAAATGTCCCCATTGCTACCAATTGCACCCGGTCTTCGAGGCCTGGGCCGACAAGAATCGGGAGCGGTTCGATATTCAATCCCTGCCCATCGTCTTCGATCCCCAGCCGGATCGTCCGGTCCGGGCCTATTTTACCGGTCTGCTGCTGGGCAAGGGCAAAGAGATGAAACACCTGATCTTCAAGTCCGGTTTCACCGACAAAATGGATATTGAAAATCCGGAAGTCCTCACGTTCCTGGCCGAAGAAGCCGGGTTGAAGGCCGACCAGTTCAAGGCACAACTGAACAGCTTTGGCGTGATTGCCAAGGTTTCCCAGGCCAAGTCGCTGGCGCAAACCTTCGGCATCCGGGGAACCCCTTCCGTAGTGGTGAACGGACGCTATGTGGTGCAGGGACCGCATGGCCAGGGAGATTGGCAGCGCGTCATGGCCATCGTGGAGACCTTGACCGGACATTGAAAAAACCGGGAGTGGCTGCGAATACCATACAAGGACCCCATGAAAATCCTGGTTCCGGTCAAGACAGTTCCCGACCCGGTTCACCCGATCCGTCTGCAACGCCACACCATGGACCTGGATCTGGAGGGGGTGCGTTTCTGTCTCAATCCGTTTGACGAAATTGCCCTGGAAGAGGCCGTGCGGTGTCGGGAAAAGGGGCAGGCCGCAGAGGTGCTGGCGGTCAGTGTCGGTCCTGCGACCTGGCGGGAGGGTTTGCTGACGGCCCTGGCGCTGGGTGCCGACCGGGCCATCCTGATCGAATCCCCCCTCCCCTTGTCACCACTCGATGTCGCCCGTTCTCTTCAGGCTTTGGTCCAGAAAGAACAACCGGGGCTGGTCCTGGCCGGCAAGCAATCCGTGGATGGGGATCATGCCCAGACCGGCCCCATGCTGGCCGGCCTGCTTGGCTGGAGTCAGGCAACCTGTGTGACCCGCCTGGACCTGAGCCAACCAGGTGAGGTGCAGGTCGTGCGCGAGGTGGATGGCGGTCAACAACGGCTGGCGATCATGCTGCCGGCGGTGGTCACGGCGGAGTTGCGTCTCAACCAGCCCCGTTATGCCAGTTTGCCCGCCATCATGCGGGCACGCAACAAACCCCTGCTGCATCTGACCCTGGATGATCTCCACCTGACACCCTCCTTGCACATGGAGATTGTCGCCCTCACCGAACCTCCGGCGCGACCGTCTGGACGACGGGTGGCCAATGTCACCGAACTTGTCGCACACCTGCGCCAGGCCGGATTGTGGCCATGAAGCCCCTGGTCATTGCGGAGTTGCGCCAGGGCAATCTGGCCCCGGCGACGCGCCATGTGGTCACGGCTTCGGCGCATTTGGGAGCGCCGGTTCTCCTGGTGGCCGGCCATGACTGTGCCGAAGCTGCCCGGGAGGGTGCCCATCTGGAAGGGGTCCAGACCGTCCTTCTGGCCGATCACCCTTCCCTGGACCGGCAGCCGGTGGAAAATCTGGCCGCCCTGGTCACAACCCTGGCCGAAAACCACACCCACATCCTGGCTGCCGCCAACACCTTTGGCCATGACCTCTTGCCCCGGGTGGCCGGGTTGCTGGGTGTGGCCATGGCCAGTCAGGTGGTGGAGATTCTGGCACCGGACAGATTTGTCCGCCCTCTGCATGCCGGCAACCTGTACGCCACGGTGCGCCTGCGTGACCAGCCGATCCTGTTGACGGTCCGTTTGAGTGCCTTTCCGCCCGCCATCCCTGGCCAGGAGTGTGCGCCCCTGGAGGGTCTCTCCGTGCCACCTGGAGGCAACCAATCCCGCCATCTGGGGTTCGACCCCTCCCCTCCATCTGAACAGGATTTGCTGACGGCCCGGGTGGTGGTAGGCGGCGGACATGGTTTGGCCGCCGGGGGAAATTTTGCGCCCATCCAGGCGTTGGCCAAACCCCTTCAGGCCGCCGTGGGAGCCACCCGTGCCGCTGTGGATGCCGGTCTGGCTCCCAATGACTGGCAAATCGGCCAGACCGGCAAAAGCATCGCCCCGGATCTGTACATGGCCATCGGCATTTCCGGAACCATCCAGCATGTGGCCGGCATCAAGGATGCCAAAACCATCGTCGCCATCAACCACGATCCCCAGGCACCCATTTTTGCCATCGCCGACTATGGCCTGACCGCCGACCTCTACACGGCCATTCCGGACCTGTTGCAATCTCTCAAATCGAAACAGATGCTTTTAAGCCCGGCGACCTGGTGTTGATTCCCTTTCCTTTCTCCAATCTTGCCTCGGACAAGAAGCGGCCTGTTCTGGTACTGTCCACTCCAAATCGGCACGGGGACTTCGTTGGAATGATCATGGCCAGAATCCAGGAGGAAGGACAGCGCCCTTCCTCCTGGCGAAAAATCAATGATCCACTCTGACACCTTTGGCCCAGGTGAAACCCATGGATTGGGTTTCACTGTTGTGGGACCAGGTTTCAGGCGAGGAATTGATGATGGTGTAGGTACCGGGCTTCAAGAGCGGGCATTTATCGTTCAGTTCCACCTTGGATAGCGACTGGGAACGATGCACATCCGTGGGTACACAGTTCACCAGCCAACTGGTCTTGCTGGCTGCCGTGGCACTCCACGGACCCAGGACGGTGCCGTCTTCATGACGCAAAGAGAGCTGACCGGGAGGTTGCCCTTTGCCGTTGTTCCAGTGATAGGTATGGAGGGCTGTCAGGCGTGTTGGCTGTTTGATGGTGAAGGTCGTTGCCCGGGGTGGATTGTTGTGAACGGTTGCCTTGGATGAGTTGTTGAGGACCCAGACTTCTTCACCCTGGCGTGCCAGGTTGCCCGGAAAATTGACCGGCTTGCCGGTTTGGGATTGTGGACCCGGAGGCTCACCAATGGAGGGCGGGGCAACCTTGCCGCTGGAGGAATCCGTGGGTTTTGTACTTTCAAGCTTGAAAATTTCCTGAATCTCGGCGGCAGCCAGGGGACGATTGTAGATGCGTACTTCATCCATTTTTCCGTCAAATACTTCATGGGCTCCAAACGGTCCGTCAGCAATATACAAAACTCCCGGTTTGTCGAAACTATCGTGCAACCGGATATCATTTCGCGTGAAGACTCCGATGCCATCGTAGAAGTAGGACACCATTTTTTTCCCATGATCGTAGGTAAACGCCACATGATGCCAGGAATTTACATGAAGGGGTATCCCATCCGACTCGACCCCCTCATGATGGTTGCGCATCCTCATTTTCGTATCGGATAGCCTCATCAACCCGAAGTCGATGCCATTGCCTTTCTTTTCAAAAAGAGGATGCCAATTGGAAAGAACCTTCGCATTGAACCATGTGGCCAACGTAAACGATTGCACCGGCTGAAATGCCTCAAACTTCATGCCGGCCTCCTTGCCAGATGGCGAAAAAACAATCGCCTTTTTGGCTGCCCCAAACCTGTCATCGGTCAGTTCCGCACCATACACGGTCTGCTGGGCGTTTCTGCCGCTCTCATCCTTGATGCTGCCGTTGAAAGGGTAATACAAAATCAAGCCATCCTTGAGATCCGCATGGGCGGTCCCCTGCAAGAAGGCTGCTCCCATACATGCTAAAACCATATAACGAATTTTTTTCATTTTGTCAGCTCCCCGCTTTGGTTTATAATTAGTTGCCGGTAGGTTTAGTCTGATACATTGGCTACGATACACACTCAATTGTCGATGTCAATGGGACGCATGCCCGTTGTTGTCCATGTCTGTCCTGTCCGCAACGTGAATGCGCTGCAATGGAACAAAATCACCTACCAAATCCCATCACATGTTCGAATGGTCGGCGAACAGGTTGGTGCCTTACAAATTTCCAGATGGAAATCGACAAACTCCCGAAATGCCTGCCTCACCTTCGGTTACAGACTCGCCGTGAAAAGTGCTGATCGGTTTGACGTCAGCGACACGCCCCACAAAGCATTCATCCTCGTCGCTGTACTCGATCCGGGCTGCATAGCCCTTGTGCATCATGGGGGTCATGACTTGACTCCAATTCGTACCAAAAATTCACGGGTGGCGCGGATTTGGTAAAATTTGGCCTCCTCGCTTGAATGCGGGCGATGAAAATCGGGTAGTGCCCTACGATGGCTTAACCGACTGCCACAGCACTCTCCATATCATCAATAAGATATCTGATTTTAAGCATTTTTCACCCATGCGCGTGACACTCCCTCGGGTAAGGAATTGTCGTGCAAACTCAAGGTGAATAGGTCATGCCATGGCACCACCAACTATCTCACCTTTCATCGTCGGGGATAGGGGAAGCACTGCCAAAACCATGAGATGATCTCCCCTGACGCAATATCTGGGCTAGATAACTCGGAATTATCAGAACATGCCGTCGCCCCCAACCTTGGAT
>JADGCO010000140.1 GCA_015228935.1 Magnetococcales bacterium
AAGGGCGCAGCCCTTCCCCCTGGACCCCCATCCCAGTCTTTCATTTGTTTTTTTTTTTTTGAACAATAATTTGGGCAAGGATTCATCACCATGATCACGGCCGTTCGAGGCACACGCGATTTTTTGCCGGAAGATGCCGAAGTCATGCAATTCCTGGAACAAAGCGCCCAACAGGTCTTCCCCTGCTACGGCTTCCAGGAAATCCGTACCCCCCTGCTGGAGTGGAGCGAACTCTTCACCCGTGCCGTGGGTGAAACGACCGATATTGTCGAAAAAGAGATGTACAGTTTCCCGGACCGCAAAGGAAAATCCCTCTCCCTGCGCCCGGAAGGCACGGCGTCCGTGGTGCGGGCGTTTGTCAATCATGCCCAGAATCAACGCCTCCCCTGGCGGGTCTGGTATCGCGGCCCCATGTTTCGCTATGAACGCCCCCAGGAAGGACGCTCCCGACAGTTCCACCAGATCGGCTGCGAAGAGTTCGGCTCTTCCGGACCCCTGGCCGATGCCCAGATTATCGCCATGGTGCTGCGCTTTCTGGATGTGATCGGCCTGCAAAAACGCCTGGAACTGGAAATCAACTCCCTCGGCTGCCCGCACTGCCGGGTTCCATACCGTGCCCTGCTGGAAAATTTTCTGCGTGGCAACCTGGCGGCCCTGTGTGACAATTGCCAGCAGCGCCTCTCCCGCAATCCCCTGCGGGTGCTGGACTGTAAAGTTCCCGGCTGCCGCACCGTGGCCGGCGAAGCTCCCCGTTTGAGCGGACACCTCTGCCCGGCCTGTGCAGAACATTTTACCGGCCTGACCGGTCATCTGGATGCCTTGGGGTTGCCTTGGCGGCATAACCCCCTTATGGTGCGGGGACTGGATTATTATACCCGGACCGTCTTCGAGGTGACGACCCGGGATCTGGGAGCGCAAAATGCCGTGGCCGCCGGCGGTCGTTATGATGGTCTGGTGGCGGCCATGGGCGGCAAGGCGACACCGGCCATCGGGTTTGCCATGGGCATGGAGCGCCTGGTCGCCCTCCTGGGAACCCGGACCAGACCCGCCTTCTCTCCCATGCTTTTCCTGGTGGCCGTCGGCCCGGAAGCACGGCGACATGGCTTGCTCCTGGCCGAACGGTTGCGAAAGGCCGGTTGCAGCGTGGAGATGAGCCAGGAAGAGGGGTCCATGAAGAGCGACATGAAACGCGCCGGACGCTCCGGAGCCGCAGTGACCCTGATCATCGGCCCCGACGAAGTCGCCAATCACCAGGTCCTCATCAAAGATATGACCACAGGTTCGCAACAAACCACCCAATGGGATGACGCAGTCCAAACCATTCTGGAACGCAACAGGGAGGGTCGCTGACAACGACGCAAGGGAGGCACCATGGGCCAGGAAGACATTGTTTTTCAAGAAGTCGATGAACAGCTCGAAGCCGAGCAGCTGACCCGGTTCCTGCGCCAGAACGGCAAATGGATCATCGTGGGTTTTGTGATTTTTTTTGCCGGATTGGTGGCCTACGTTCTCTGGGGCGAACATCGTACCAGACAGGATCAGGCCATCTCCGATCTTTACGTGTCTGCCGGTCAGGCCATGGCAGGGAAACGCTGGGACGTTGCCGAGGCCAATTTAAAAAAATTGTTGGCCGATCATGCCCGTCATGGTTATTCCTCCCTGGCCAGGCTGCAACTGGCCCGGGTATTGGTGGAAACGGGTCGTTCCGGTGAAGCCTTGCGGCAGTTGGAAACCCTGGTGGCGGAGGCGGGCGATATGACCCCGTTCCGCGATGCGGCCCTGATGCAAGCTGCCTGGATTGCGGCGGATGTGGATGTCGGGCAGGCCCGTTCCCATCTGGCCAGGATCAGCGCCGAATCGTCCTTCCGGGTCATGGCCCTGGAACTGGATGGGGTCATGATTCTCCAGGAACCGGATGGAGGCAAGGAAAGGGCGCTGGCCAAATTTCGCCAGGCCCTCGATACCCGTCCTGCCCCGCCGGAAGGCATTCGCCAACGGCTGCTGCGCCGGGTGGAACGTCTGGGCGGACCGGTGCCTGCCGATCAGACTCCCGTCAACCAGATTCCTGCCCGGGATGAGGGGTGAGTCCCATGTACCGGTTTTCCTTAGAGGCTGTCCAAAAACATATTGATTTCGAAAAAACAAATAAAAAACGGGTTTGGGGCGGAGCCCCAATAAAATCTTTCTTCCCAATTTGTTTTTTCCGAGAATTACTGGATAGCCTCTTACGCTCCTCTCCCCCAGCCAGGATTCCGGTCTGGTCTCTCCTGACGCTCCTCGTCGGTGGGTGTGCGTCGCCCGGTCCCTGGTTCGGTGGCCCGGAAAAACCCGTGGACGAAACCGTCCAGGAGTATGTGGAACCCAAACCGGGAAAATCCGTGGGCCTGAAGCGGCTTTGGCGGAGTGGCGTCGCCGGTTCTCCCGACAAATACCTCATGCACCCCGGCGGCGTGGCCCTGGATGAGAGACTCCTGGCCGTGGGAACCTTTCAGGGCAAGGTGGTCGCCCTGAACCCGGCGGATGGTTCGACCCTCTGGAAAACCGATCTGGGTGCGTCAATCAGCGGGGGCGTCGCTGCCGATGCCGAACGGGTGTACGCCGGAACCATCCAGGCGGAAATGATCGCCCTGGACCGTAGCACGGGGCGTGAATTGTGGCGGTCTGGCGTGGCGACCTCCGTGGCCTCGCCGCCGCGTCCGGTCAGGGATCTTGTGGTGTTTCTGACCCTGGACAACCGGACCTATGCCCTCGATGCAGCCACCGGACAACGGCGCTGGGTCCACAACACCACCCCCGAACCCCTGGTGGTCATGGGGGCCGGAACACCTGCCGTGCAAAAAGGGATGGTCCTGGTCGGATACTCTTCCGGCGAAATTTTTGCCCTTTCCCAAAACGAAGGCAAACCCCTGTGGACCACCAACCTGACCGTCATGGGAGGACGGAGCGAACTGGATTTGTTGCAGGATGTGAATGCCCCTCTGCTCGTGACGCCCAAAGCCATTTTTGCCGCCAATCATCAGGGCCGGTTGATGGCCCTGCAACCGGCCACCGGCAAGCCCTACTGGGAACGGACCATCTCGGTGGTCCGGACCCCCCTCCTGGTGGAAAATCGCCTGGTGGTGAGTGATGTGGAGGGTTCGCTGGCACTCCTGAATGTTGCCGATGGAACTCCCCTCTGGCAAACCCGTCTGAGTGATGCCCTGTTGACCACGCCGGTCATGTTCCACGATCAAATCGTGGTCGCCGACAGCAAGGGACGCATTTTTGCTGTGGATCCCACCAGTGGCCGGGTGGTGGGTCTCGACCATTTTGGCGAGCCGATCTTTGCCGATCCCCTGGTGGACAGCGGCTTTCTTTATCTATGGACCAACGACGGGAACGCCTACCGGTTTGAATGAACCACGCCTCGACTTCCTCGTGCCTTTCGGCACCTCTCATTGCCCTGGTGGGTCGTCCCAATGTGGGAAAATCCACCTTGTTCAATCGCCTGACACGCAGCCGCAACGCCCTGGTCGATGACATGCCCGGCGTGACCCGGGACCGCCAGTATGGTCAGGGTCAATGGGGCGAGCGCGGCTTTCGCCTGGTCGATACGGGTGGTTTCCAGGAACAGTCCAGCGAACCCCTGATGCGGGATATTCGCCAGCAGGCCCTGGTGGCCGTCGAAGAGGCCGATGCGGTCGTTCTGGTCACGGATGGCATGGCCGGAGTCCTGCCCGATGATCAGGCCATCGCCGAATTGCTGCGCCAATCCGGCAAACCGGTGGTATGCGCCGTCAACAAAAGCGAAGGCCGCCTGGGCAGCCAGGGGGTCTGGGAATTTTTTGAGTTGGGCGTGGGACCGGTGGTGGCCATTGCTGCTGCGCATGGTCAGGGGGTGGATGACCTTTTGGCGGCCCTGTTCGAAGGCTTGCCGACTGGTGTGGTTCCGGATCCAGATGCCGAAAGTCTGCCCGATGCCGCCCTGCGGGTCGCCGTGATCGGTTGTCCCAACGCCGGCAAGAGTTCCCTGATCAATCGCCTGCTTGGTGAAGAGCGGTTGCTGGCCAGTGCCATTCCCGGCACCACCCGCGACACCATCGATACCCCTTTCGTAGCTCCAAATGGTCGGGCCTATGTCCTGGTGGATACGGCCGGTTTGCGACGCAAGAGTCGGGTCACGCACCGGGTGGAGTCCTTTTCCGCCCTTGCCGCCTTGAAGGCCATCGACCGGGCCGATGTGGCGGTTCTGGTCCTGGATGGGGTGCGTGGCGTCACCGATCAGGATCAGCGCGTGGCCGGTTATGCCACGGATGCCGGTTGTGGCCTGGTCATGGTCGTCAACAAATGGGACCTCGCCGGACGGGAACCCGGGGCCGATCAGCGCTGCAAGGATCAGTTTGAAATCTCCTTTCCGCACCTGGAACACGTCCCCGTTCTGCGCCTTTCCGCCCATACCGGACGCGGTGTTGACCGGTTGTTGCCCCTGGTGGACAAGGTCGGTCTCGCCTGCCGGCAACGCATTTCCACCGGCGTCCTGAATCGCTGGCTGGCCATCGCCCTGGCCCGACACCCCCTGCCGCGCAGCGCCGGACATCCCGTCAAGATTCGCTATGCTTCCCAGGTCAGTGTCTCTCCTCCCACCATCCTGCTCTATTCCAACCATCCCGAAGAGATTCACGCTACCTACAAACGCTACCTGGAAAATCAACTCAGGCAGGAGTTTGATTTTTCCGGAACACCTGTGCGGCTGTTGTTTCGGAAAGGGTCTTGAAATAATTTATTAAAATTTTGATAACCTTACAAATGAAGCACTGCTCATAATTTCCGGCAGATCCCTTGCCGCATGCAAAAAACGCAGGATCACCGGCGGTTTCAGTGCTGCATCGTAAACGATGATGTAGGGAAAGCCGGTCAGGGGAAGGAAGCGAATCGGTGATGAAGCAAGATTGGTGCGTTCATAGCCCGATAAAGGGAGATTTCCCAAATTCCGAGCGGCTTGATAAACAGCATTCTTAAGTGCCTTGGCCGAAGCAGGATTGTCTTTGGCAATCCAACGGATCGCTTCGAGGAATTCCTCACGAGACTGTGGAGAAAGAATTGCTGGTTTCATCAGGAACGAGACGCTTCTTCGATAATCCTGTCCGCTTCGATTATGACATGTTCAAGGGTGTACCCACCATCCCTTTCAGTCTCTTTCCGGGCTGCATCCAGCATGGAGTTGAACAGGGCACGGCGTTCCTCTCCCTCCTGGAGCAGGCGCAGGGCGCTTTGGATGACATCGCTCACGTCGCTGTAGCGACCGCTTTCCACACAACCGTGGGTAAAGCTTTCAAGTTCCGGGGTAAGGTGAACGTTGGTAACCATGGCGCAATCCTCAATTGTCAATACCTGATGCAACGTAACCCATGGTGACCTGGTTGGCAAGCTTCCAAGCTTGATATGTGAGAAGAATACAATATTTAATAAAATCCGACCCTGATGAATAGCTCAAGGTTGGTCGATGCATTGAGCAAGACCAGGAAGATGACGCAAAAAATGAGTGAATCCTGGAATCCAGAGGTGTACCATGCCTGGTTCTGGTGAAAATCGTGAGCAGGGAGCAGGGGTGCGTAAAAATGGACGGAACCTGGCGACGGAAGGCAACGGTATGTGTGCTGGGTATCATGATGGTCAGCATGTCGTTGCCGCGACCGGCAACGGCGGTGGCGGTTTTTTCTGATTTTCATAAGAGCGCATCCTCGACGGCCAACCATGGCAAGCTGGCTGATCTGAAGGGGCCTTTCGAATCAGGCCAGGAGGTCACTCGCGCCTGTCTGAAATGTCACACCGAAGCGGCAGGCCAGGTACAGAAAAGTACTCACTGGACCTGGCAATATACGCCCAAGGATTCGCAACGCACCTATGGGAAACAGAGTGTGGTCAACGCATTCTGCGGTTCAATCCAGTCCAACTGGAACTTATGTACCCGGTGCCACGCGGGTTATGGATGGAAGGATCCTGAAGTCAAGGAGTCCTCGGAAGAACAGGTGGATTGTCTGGTATGCCATGAGCAGACCGGACTTTACCGTAAATATTCCTATGGATATGCAGTACTCATGTCCAAGGGAAAAGTTGTCATAAAACCCGATCTGGCGGCCATGGCCCAGAGTGTTGGACGCCCCAACCGGCGAAATTGCGGTTTTTGTCATTTTCATGGTGGTTCCAGCGATGGGGCCAAGCATGGCGACCTGGATTCGTCCCTGCTCATGCCCAATCGCACCCTTGATGTTCATATGGACAAGGATGGCTTGAATTTCAACTGCACGGTTTGTCACACCACCCAGGATCATCAGGTCACCGGCAGCCGTTACACCATGAAGGCGCATGATACCCAGGGAATCGACCGGCCCGGTCACACGGATGATACCCGCTCTTCCTGCGAATCCTGTCATGGGGAGGTTCCCCACCGCACCAGACTCAAACTGAATGATCACACCGACCGGGTGGCTTGTCAGACCTGCCACATTCCATTTTTTGCCCGGGGTGGCATCAAAACCAAGACTTCCTGGGACTGGAGCCGTGCCGGTCGGCCTGCCGAAGACACCACCATTCCACCCGAACCTCATGAGGTGGCATCCACCCATCCCCTGACGCACTCCCGGCAACATGGCACCATCACCTGGGGAGAAAACCTGGTCCCGGAATATTATTGGTTCAATGGCAATGTCGAGTATACCTTGCTGAGTGATCGAATCGATGATACGGCCCCGGTCCAGCTCAATCGCATAACCGGACAGTATGAAGACAAAAAGTCCCGTATCTGGCCTTTCAAGGTCATGAAATCCAGAATGCCCTATGATCCGGTCAACAAAAACATGGTGATCAACCATGCCGTTGTCTCAGCGGTGGATGACAGGGATGCCTTTTACCGCTCCCTGGACTGGTCGCGTTCCGTGGCTGCCGGCATGAAATCTCCGGGTGCCCCTCCCTACAGTGGCCAGGTTGGCTTTGTGGAGGTCACCATGTTTTTTCCCTTGACCCACATGGTGGCTCCCAAAGAATACGCCCTGAAATGTCGCGATTGTCACAATCATGCCAGCCGTCTTCAGAATCTGACTGGTTATTATCTGCTGGGTCGTGACTCTTTTCCCTGGATTCGCAAAATGGGTGTTGTATTGGCTCTGTTGACCCTGACGGGTGTGTTCATTCATGGCACTTTGCGGTTTTTGCTTCCCAGGTTTCCTCGGAGATGATGCATGTCAACCCGTAAAATGCTGCTTTATACGCGCTATGCGCGCTTCTGGCACTGGTCGCAGGCCATCCTCATCATGGGATTGATGGCCACCGGTTTGGATGTGGCCGACCACATCGACATCATGGATTTTGAACTGGCGACCGACTGGCACCAGAATTTTGCCCGTACCCTCATCTGGCTCTGGATTTTTACCATCTTCTGGCACATGGTTACCGGCGAGTGGCGTCAATATGTGCCGACCAAGCATAAAATGCGTGCCATGGTCCATTACTATTCCAAGGGAATCTTCGATCCGGTGCGGCATCGCCATCCCTTCAAGACAACCCCGCGCTTGAAGCACAATCCCCTGCAAAGATTCACCTATTTGTTGCTGAATGTCGTGCTGACGCCGACCATATGGGGAACCGGTCTGTTGTACATGTATTACAACTCCTGGGAACAGATCGGGCTGGGGTTTCTTTCCCTGGGAGGCGTGGCCGGCATCCATATGGCCATGGCATTCCTGCTGCTCAGTTTTTTGATCCTGCACGTCTACATGGCCTTTACCGGCAAGCCGGTATTGACCCAGATGAAGGCCATGCTGACCGGTTATGCGGACATTCACGAAGAAGACATCAATCTGGTTGGCCAATTTCAAATTCTTCTGGTGGACGATGATACGGATTTTGCGCAACTGGTTCGCATGTGGTTGACGAGAAGCCCCCCGTTTTCCAGGGAACACATGCTTCCCGTCGGTCTGACCGTCCATTGTGTGGAAAGTCTGGCTGCGGCTTTTGTCTGCCTGCGTCGCGACAACTATGAACTCATTCTGTTGGACCTCGAATTGCCCGACAGCCAGGGCCTGGAGACTTTTTTGAAAGTTCAGGACTCTTTTTCCGATATTCCGATCCTGGTGTTGACCGGCTCGGAAGGGGCATCCCTTGGTTCTCAGGCCGTGCATGAAGGAGCGCAGGATTTTCTGGAAAAAATGGAATTGGATGCCCGCAAACTGGCCCGTGCCATCCGTTTTGCCAGTGAACGACACTCTTATATCCATGCCCATTCCCAGGTTATGGAACAACAGTCATGAATGAATATCAGGGCCTTGATCATCGTTTCGACCATGGGCAGGGGCTTGAACCGTTTCCAAATGGCCGCAACGATGATCATGGCCAGTATCAGAGGCTGTCTAATAACTTGTTAATTTCAAAAAAAACGAATGAAAAACTGGGATG